>CAMPJN010000532.1 GCA_946886875.1 uncultured Pseudomonas sp. | reverse complement strand
CTGCCGATCATTCCCGAGCGCTGGAAGATGCTGGTCAAGCCGAAGACCGCCAGCCAGTTCAAGGCGGTAAAGCGCTTGCTCGGCGAGGCGCGGGAGCTGGTGATCGCCACTGACGCCGACCGCGAGGGCGAGATGATCGCCCGCGAGCTGGTCGAGCATTGCCGCTACCGCGGGCCGATCCAGCGCCTGTGGCTGTCGGCGCTGGACGATGCTTCTATCCGCAAGGCCCTGGCGGCGCTCAAGCCGGGGGCGGAAACCTTCAGCCTCTACCATTCTGCGCTGGGCCGCTCGCGTGCCGACTGGTTGATCGGCATGAACATGAGCCGCTTGTTCACCCTGCTCGGCCGCCAGTCCGGTTACCAGGGCGTATTGCCGGTGGGCCGGGTGCAAACGCCGACGCTGCGTCTGGTGGTGGACCGCGACCGCAGCATCGCCGATTTCGTACCTGTGGCTTATTGGGCCATCGAGGTGGCGCTGCTGGCCGACGGCAGCACCTTCAGCGCCCAGTGGCGCGCGCCTGAGGATGCCTGCGACGAGCAAGGCCGCTGCTTGAATCAGGCGCTGGCGCAGCAGGCGGCCGCGGCGATCGGCACCGCCACCAACGCGCGGGTGCTGAAGCTGCGCACCGAGCGTATGCGTGAGGCGCCGCCGCTGCCGTTCGACCTGGGCACGTTACAAGAAGTCTGCTCGAAGAAGCTCGGCCTCGGTGCCCAGGAAACCCTGGATATCGCCCAGGCGCTTTACGAAACCCACAAGCTCATCACCTACCCGCGCAGCGATTGCGGTTACCTGCCGCTGAGCCAGCACGGCGAGGCGTCTGCGATTCTAGCCGCCCTGGGCCGCGCCGATCCGGGCCTGGCCGAACTGCTGCCGCACCTCGATGCGCAGCGCCGCTCGCGGGCCTGGAACGACGCCAAAGTCAGCGCGCACCACGGCATTATCCCCACCGCCGCGGCGCTGAGCCTGGATCGACTGGTCGGCAAGCAGCGCGCCGTCTACACCCTGATCCGCGCGCGCTATCTGGCGCAATTTCTGCCCAACCACGAGTACGACCGTACCCAGGCCGACTTCGACTGCGCCGGCCAGGCGTTGCGGGCGGTGGGCAAAGTCATAGTCGAGCCTGGTTGGCGGCGGGCCTTACCCGAAGCCTTGACGCCCGGCAAAGGCCGCGAAGCGGCGCCGCCACAACCCTTGCCGGCACTGCGCGAGGGCCAGGACTGCGCGGTGGCGGACGTCACCCTCAAGGACCTCTGGACCCAGCCGCCCAAGCCCTTTACCGAAGGCGACCTGATCAAGGCGATGAAAAACGTGGCCAAGCTGGTCGACGACCCGCGGCTCAAACAGAAGCTCAAGGACACCACCGGCATCGGCACCGAGGCGACCCGCGCCGGGATTATCCAGGGCCTGATCGACCGCGGCTACCTGCTCAAGCAGGGCAAGGCGTTGGCGGCCACGCCAGCGGCGTTCAGCTTGATCGATGCGGTGCCGCGCGCCATCGCCGACCCCGGCACCACGGCGATCTGGGAGCAGGCGCTGGACATGGTGCAGAGCGGGGAAATGAGCCTGGAAGAGTTCGTCGCCAAACAGTCGGCCTGGATGAGCAAACAAGTGCAGCGCTGCGCAGGCCTGCACATGACCATCAGCGGCCCGGCCAGCCCAGCCGGCGCGGCGCCCTGGAAGAAAAAGCGCAAGGCCGCACCGCGCAAGGCGTCCGCAGGCAAGGGTAGCGCCGGCGGCAAGCGCACGGCCAAACCGACCAGCCGCGCTTGAGCCAGACCAGGGGCCACGTTGCTTGCAGCGACCGCAAAGGTAGGGTGCGCCCTGCGCACCAGAAATCTGCGCCTCGGCCGGTGCGAACGGCGCACCCTACGAGGTCAGGCTGACCCGCTGTCCTGGCAACACTCGCCCATCACGAAACTCAGGGCCTGCTGCAAACGGGCGAAGTCGACCCGACTGAAGACTTCGCGGCCATCGCGCTGCTGCGTGAGTACACCGGCCTGCACCATGTTGTTGAGGTGATGGGCCAGGGTCGAGCGGGGAATGCCGATGCGCTCCTGCAACTGGCCGAAATTGAGCCCGTCCGGGCCGCTGCGGACCAGAGTGCGGAAGACCTGTAGACGCACGGGATTACCCAGCGCCTCGAGGCAAGATGCGACTTCATTGATTTCCATGCTGCGGAGGATAGACAGACGGCCAGAGCCATGCAACGATATAACTAGATATCTAGTTATATCGTCATTAAGTAACAGCGACGGCTGCTGCCGTCCGGGAGTCTGTCGTGAACAAGTCAGCTTTGCGCTTCGTCGCCGGTAACGGTTTGCTCGATCGCCGCGCCTTTCTCAAGAGCGGTTACGGTCTGACAATCGCCGCCGCCATCGGTCTGTCGCCGGCAGGCCGGGTACTGGCCGAAAGCGAACCGCCGATGCCCGCCTGGATGACCAGCCTGGGTGGCGCCGACGCCGAGTACGGCAGCCCCTCGGCCCATGAGCGACATGTATTGCGTCATCTCCAGCCGTCTACCCCGCAGACAGCCGGTTTCAGCATCTGGCACTCGCCGTTGCAACATCAGCGCGGCATCATCACCCCCAGCGGTTTGCATTACGCGGTGCATCACAACGGCATTCCGGCCATCGATCCCGAGCGCCATCAGGTGCTGATTCACGGGTTGGTCGAACGACCGCTGAAGTTCGACCTGCAGCGCTTGATGCGCTACCCGATGGTCTCACGCATCCAGTTTCTCGAATGCGCCGGCAATACCGCCGCCAATGCCATCTCGCCCACCGCGCGCAATGCCGATTGCCAGGAACTGTTCGGCGAGGTCTCAGGCTCGGAATGGACCGGCGTGCCGCTGTCCTACCTGCTGCGCGAAGCCGGGGTGAAAGCCGAGGCGCGCTGGGTGATCTGCGAAGGGGCCGACGGCGGTTCGCACAGCCGCAGCCTGCCGCTGGCCAAGCTGATGGACGACG
>CAMPJN010000531.1 GCA_946886875.1 uncultured Pseudomonas sp. | reverse complement strand
GCGCCATTTCGGACACCTGGCGCACCAAACTGGTGAGCTGCTCGATGCCATCGGCCAACTGTTCGCTTGCCAGCACACTGGTCTGCCGCGACTCATCGGCCAGCGCCGCGACCTGCACGATGCTCACATTCAACTGCTCGACGGCCGCCGCCGCAGTGCTGGCCGCGTCGCTTTGCCCGTGGGCATTGCGGGTCACCAACACCGCGCTTTGCTCCAGTTCGTGGGAGGAGTGGGATATCTCGTCCAGACGCTGCTGCAACAGTTGCTGCTGACGCTGCTCGCGGCTCAACCACTGTTGCAAACTCCTGCCGATCGGCTGCAGCAACAGCCACTCGGTAGCGTTGGCGGGCTCTTGCCCGGCGTGCGGCGCGGCGTTTTCGCAGTAACTCTGCAGCCGGCCAAGTTCCTGCGAAAGCAGCCACAAGCTGGCAATAGCCAAGTACGCCAACACCGCCCACAGCGGCTGCGCGGGCAACGTCGGAAAGAACCACCCCAACGCAAAACCCGCCAACGCAACCGCGAACAACAGGCGCAACATACCGGCGATCCCCAACGCGCCCAGCAGCAAAAATGCAGGGTAGGTAAGCCACTTCATAATCCGACTCTCCAACCGGTAACCCAAAAAAAACGCCTGAATCCCGCTGCGGATACCACGCAGAGTTTCAGGCGCCTTTGCCTTGCAGGCGCGCAGCCTGCGGATGTGATCTGTTAGTGGTAACTGCTAGGCAAGAGTGATGCCAGGGGAGCGCAGCCGCGCAGCAGATGGTGGAGGAGTCAGTAACCGTGGTCTGCCCCTATTTACTACCCGACAGCTGGAGTATGTGATCGGCTGGTCGTCGTTCTTCGTTCGTCGTTATATAGAGGCAAGGTATTGCTGCAGGTTGGCAGACGGCAGGAGTGATGAAGGGGAACGATGGAGCCCTTCCCGGGTATCGCTGCGCTCAACCCGGGCTACGAACTGCCCGCAACCGTAGCCTGGGTTGAGCGCAGCGATACCCAGGGAAATGCTTGAGCAAACCGCGGACAGACCACGGTTTGCTATCAGCTCGTAGGATGGGTTGAGCTTCGAGATGCCCATATTTTTGCCGACAAGAAGCCCCTGCGGGCTTCGTCTATTCCACCCCATTACAACCGCACCACCACCACATGGCTACCGCCATCCAGCGCCAGCCGCACCTGGCCTTGTTCGCAGGCAATTGGAATATCGTCGAGCAGGGCGTGGGTGATGCCTTGGCTGCGTTGGGCGGGGTTTTCCAGTTGGATTTGGTAGTGGCTGTCGCCGAGCTTGATGGTAGCGCTGAAGCCGGGCCAGTCGGTGGGGATGCAGGGGGCGATAAGCAGCCAGTCGCCTTCGCGGCGGATGCCGAGGATGCCTTCGATGCCGGCGCGGTACATCCAGCCGGCGGCGCCGGTGTACCAGGTCCAGCCGCCGCGGCCGTTGTGGGGGGCGACCGAGTAGACGTCGGCGGCCACCACGTAGGGCTCGACCTTGTAGCGTTTGCAGGCCTCGGCGCTGTTGCCGTGGTTGATCGGGTTGACCAGGTCGAACAGGGCGAAGGCCTGCTCGCCAGCGCCCAGCTTGCAGAACGCCAGAATCGCCCACATGGCAGCGTGGCTGTACTGCCCGCCGTTTTCCCGCAGGCCCGGTGGGTAGCCCTTGATATAGCCGGGCTCCAGCGGCGTTTTGTCGAAGGGTGGGGTGAACAGCAAGGCCAGGCCTTCGTCCGGACGGATCAGTTGTTGCTGCAGCGAGGCCATGGCCATGGCTGCGCGCACCGGGTCGGCCGCCCCGGAGAGCACCGCCCAGGATTGCGCGATGGAGTCGATGCGGCACTCGTCGCTGTGTTGCGAGCCGAGCCAGGTGCCGTCGTCGAAGGTGGCGCGGCGGTACCACTGGCCATCCCAGGCTTCGCGTTCCAGCGCCGCCGTTAGCGTCAGGGCATGCGCTCGCCAGCTTGCGACGCGGGCGCTGTCGTGGGCTTCGGCGTAGGGCGCGAACAGGGAGATGGTGCGCAGCAGCAACCAGCCAAGCCAGACGCTTTCGCCTTTACCGCCTTCGCCGACGCGGTTCATGCCGTCGTTCCAGTCGCCGGTGCCGATCAGTGGCAGGCCCAGTTCGCCGGTCAGCTCCAGGCACTGGTCGAGGCCGCGGGCGCAATGCTCGAACAGCGATGCCGAGGTGTCGGCCAGCATCGGTTGGAAGAAGGCGTCGTGCGCGCCGGCGGCCAGTTGCGGCCCTTCGAGAAAACTCACCTGCTCATCGAGAATCGCCGGGTCGTCGGCGCACTGGATATAGGTCGCGGTGGCGAAGGCCAGCCACACCCGATCATCGGAGATGCGCGTGCGCACGCCCTGGCCGGAATGCGGCAGCCACCAGTGCTGCACGTCGCCTTCGACAAACTGGCGGCCGGCGGCGCGGAGGATATGGGCGCGGGTGTGTTGCGGGTTGGCGAAGGTCAGGGCCATGCCGTCCTGCAATTGGTCGCGAAAGCCATAGGCGCCGCTGGCCTGGTAGAACGCCGAGCGCGCCCAGACCCTGCAGGCCAGGGTCTGATAGAGCAGCCAGCCGTTGAGCATGATGTCCATGGCGCGGCTCGGGGTTTGCACCTGCACGGCGCCGAGCACCTGTTGCCAATGGGCGCCGACCTCGGCCAGCACGGCGTCGAGATCGGCCTCGCGGTAGCGTGCGAGCAGGGCGCTGGCGTCCTGCTCGTTGCCGCACTGGCCGAGCAGCCAGACGATTTCGATGCTCTCATCCACGCCCAACTCGACGCTGCACTGCAAGGCGGCGCAGGGGTCGAGACCGGCGCCGAGGCTGCCGCTCAGCGGCTGTTGGCGGGTCAGGGCGGCTGGCAGGGCGAGGCTGCCGTTGCGTCCGAGAAACTCGCTGCGATCCGCCGTCCAACTGCTTTGTCGGCCGCGCAGGTCGGCGAGACGGTGGTCCAGGTGGGACGTTTCCTCGACGAGCCG
>CAMPJN010000530.1 GCA_946886875.1 uncultured Pseudomonas sp. | reverse complement strand
AAGTGCGGCATATCGCCTTCGCCAAGCATATTGCGGAAAACTTCTTCGAGACCGCGCCAGAGGCCGAAATCCAAGAGATGTGCGGCTTCTTCAGGAAGGGTTATAAATTCCTGGTCGACGAATACACCTATATGCCGGAAATCGCCCGTTTCACCTCCTTCGATTTCCCGATCAAAGCGGATGACCAGCAGGCCATCGAAGCCATCCGCAACTCGCCCCACAACAAAGCACTCAACGAGTTGCGTTTTAAAGACGTAAATGAGTGGTGCAGGAAGTACGGCATCATCTGAGCGACTCACTAGAGGAGCATCGGCTTGCGGGGCAAAACATCGCCCCGCAGCCTGCGTTGTCTTCAATCAGTACGACTCAGACAAGGAGTGTGCAGCATGGTGAAAACACATCAGCACGACAATGGAATACTCGAGCTTTGCATATCCAATCCGCCGGTCAACCTGATGGATATAGAAACGCTCAGCGCCCTTGCCGATCACATCGACAACGCCAAGCGCAACCAGACCCGCGGCATCGTTATTTCCGGGCAGCCGGGGTTCTTTTCCTCGGGCATCGATATTTTCAACCTGATCCGCGGCGACGATGAACTGGTCGAGCGTTACTGGCGCACGGTATTCGAGCTCGCCACCAGCATGGCGCTGAGCCCGGTGCCGGTCGTGGCCGCCATAACCGGGCACTGCATCGCCTCGGGCACGCTGATCGCCGCCTTCGCCGATTACCGCATCGCCGGCAGCGGCAATTGGAATATCGGGCTCAATGAGGTGCAGGCCGGCATTACCCTTCCCGAGTGCTTCCAGATGTCCCTACGCCGGATCATCGGGCCGCACCGAGCGGGCAAGATGCTGATGTTCGGCGACCTGATCGGCCCGCAACAAGCGCTGGAAATCGGCTTCGTCGACGAAGTGGTGCCCATGGCGGACGTCACCGGCAGAGCCGTCGAGCGCCTCGCCAGTCTGCTGCGCCTGCCCGACGCCAGCGTGCAGTCGATACGCAAGATGGCCCGCGCGGATCTCGAACAACAGTTTATCGAGCCCGCCAAACTGCCCGTCACCGCCTTTATCAAGCAATTCCTTTCCACTGAAGTGCAAGGCCAGTTACGCAAGATCGCCCTGGACCTGCAGCAGCGGATGAAGACCCGACACGCCGAGACATGCTGAGCCAAACGACATTTCAACCCAGAGCATTCGTCAATGAATTTGTACCTGCGTCTTATCCTCACGCTGCTGCGGTCTGTGCTGAAGCCGGCTATACAGGTCGGCGATACCATCGAGCTCAAGCTGCGGGTATTGCCGACCGATCTGGACTTCAACGGCCATATGAATAACGGGCGATACCTGACTATTCTCGACCTCGCCCTTATCGAATACATGACCCGCGCGGGGTTGGTGAAGTTGGGCATAAAGAATGGATGGAAACCTGTGCTTGGCGCCGCCCTCGTTTCCTACCGAAAAGGCCTTAAACCGTTTGCCACCTACAGGCTGAAGTTCTCGGTGGTGTGCTGGGACGAGCAATGGAGCTATATGAGGTTCGAATTCATCTGTGGTGAAAGAGTTATGGCGGTCGGACATAGCAAAGGCGCCATTATCGGCAAGCAAGGGATTGTGCCGAGCGATGAACTGTATAGATCGCTGGGTGTTTCTCAGAACTCTCCGGCGATACCCGCGTCGATTGGTGCGTGGCTTGAAGCCGAGCGGCTGATGAACGCAACTAACGCATAAATAAAATAATGGTCATCGGCTCTCGGGACCAAGCCCACAAAGCCCATAAAAATCAAGACAGGTGGCAAGGTATGCAGCTAAGTAATCTTTCAAAAGGGAAATCACCTATTGAAATGCTTTATCACTGGGAGATGACTCATCCAGATAAAGTCTATTTGCGCCAGCCAATAGACGGCGAATGGCACGAGTACACCTGGTCGCAGGTCGCAGACGCGACGCGCAAACTCACCAGTGCCCTGTATAACCTTGGCTTCAACCGCGGTGACAAGATCGCGATCCTGTCGAAGAACTGCGCCGAATGGATCATCACCGACCTGGCGCTGCAATTGGGCGGTTTCGTCAGCGTGCCGCTGTACTTCGATCAAACTCCGGAAACCCTGCGTTATGTGCTGGAGCATTCGGACTCGAAGGCGATTTTCATCGGCAAGCTCGACAAGAAGGTATGGGACCGCCTCAAGGGCAGTATCCCGGACGACCTTTTGAAGATTGGCTTTTCGTTCCATGGCCAGGATTGCGATTTCCAGCGCGAAAACGAGGTCGACCATTGCCTGGCCGAGCTGATTGCTAAAAGCAGCGCTTTCGACCAGTTCCCGGTGCCGGCGGACGACGACATCTGGACCATCATCTACACCTCCGGCACCACCGGCCACCCCAAAGGCGTGGTGCACTGCTACCGCGCGCCGCGACACGTGGGGCCGCGTTCGTTGGATATCTTCAAGATCACCCCGGATGACCGCTCGCTATCATTCCTGCCGCTGGCACATGTCGCCGAACGCTTGTTGGTGGCGACCAACAGCATGTATTCGGGGATGCAGATCAACTTCACCCAGTCGCTGAGTACCTTCCAGCGCGACCTGTGCGCGGTGCGCCCGACCATCTTCTTTTCCGTGCCCAGGCTGTGGAAAAAATTCCAGGGCGGAATCTTGGAAAAAATGCCCGAGAAGAAACTGGATTGGCTGTTACGCATCCCGTTGGTTAAAGGCCTCGTTTCGCAAAAAGTCAGAAAAACCCTTGGCCTCGACCAGGCCAGGATCATCGTCTCCGGCGCTGCGGCGATTTCCCCGGCGCTGCTCGACTGGTACGCGCGCATCGGCATCAAGATCGCCGAGGGCTACGGCATGACCGAGAACTTCGCCTATGGCTTTATCGGCCGGCCCAACGAATACAAGCCGGGCACGGTCGGCAAGGCCATGCCGGACAACGGTTTCAAGCTGAGCGAGGAAGGCGAGATCCTGTTCAACTGCCCGAC
>CAMPJN010000529.1 GCA_946886875.1 uncultured Pseudomonas sp. | reverse complement strand
TAGCTGTGATGGTGATGTTGGCGCTGATCGACCAGGTGGAAGTAGAGCATGTCCAGGTCGGGTGCGACTCCGCCCAGCACTCCGGCAAGGATAAACGCCTTGGCCGATACCTGGCTGGCGAGCAACCTGCCGTGCAGCAGTGTGCTGGCGATATAGGCGCCCGGTGCATGTCCGATGATCATATTTATCCATCCCTGGCCGAGTGCGCGGTAAACCCACGCGATAGTGGCGCGAGTCTGCGCGAGGTCCAGGCATGAGTAAAGACAGCTGTGCTCTGACGCCGGGGGCGGCGGTCAGGCGCGCTGCATGCCCTGCAGGGCGATGGCCTCGCGGGCCAGGCGCAATTGGTCGGCGTCCTGGTTCATCCGGTGGATGACATTGAACAGTTGCTGCTTGAGCAGTTCGTCGCCGATGCGTTCCGCCGCGCGCATTACCGCAATAGCTGAGGCTTCGTTATTGTCGGCGACCAGATCCAGCGTCTTGCACAGGTTTCTTGTGACACGGCTCACTGGAGCACCCTCCTGAAAATCGAGTAGGCACTTTAGAGCAGCCTCGTGTCTTTTTTGTTGCAGCTTTCTGGGGCGTCGCCGACGACTCGCACGCCCCGAGTTAGACGCTATCAGCGCAGGGTGTCGGCAATCGCGTGGATGTCCTCGCGATGGTCGACGATCATCCCCAATTCGCCGTTATCGCCGATGAAATCCTGCGGCGGCCGCAGTTTGCGATAAGCCGCCAACTCCTGCAGCGGCGGCAGCCCGACGTCGCTGTGGCGTTCCTTGAGGGCGTGGTAAAGCGCCAGGTTGACCAGATCGAGCAATTCGATGCCCAGGCCGGTGCTGCATTGCCAGTTGCCGGCGTTGCGGATCACTCCGATGTATTCATCATCCACCGCCCACTTCTTCAGCACTATGACCCCAAGGGATTTGCTGTATTCGCGGCACAGTCTGGAATACAGCTCGTAGCAGGGCGGGGTGCTGGCATCCTTGAATGCCGAAAGCACGGCCAGGGTGCCGACCTCGCTGAGCAGACTGGCGAGCAAGGCGTGCTGCGGCGCCACGTGGCCGAGCAGGCGTGCCAGCAGGGCGCAGGTGCTGGCCTTGAGCACCAGGCGCTCCCAGGCTTCGACGAACAGGCGTTTGTGCGCCGGGCTGTGCAGGGTGAACAGGCTCTTGATGCTGTGCACCATGGTGATCCGATCGACCTCGCCCATGCCGAGCAGGACTATCACTTCGCTCAGGGTTTTGGGTGCATGGCTATGCCGATATAGCGCGCAGGAGGCGTGTTTCATCAGCAGTGCGCTGAGCGCCGGGTCGCGGCTGATCAGGCGCACCAGGGCGGTCATCGGTACCTGCGCATCGCCCAAGGCGCGGCGGATATCCAGGGTGAGGGTCGGCAGGCTGGGCAATTGTTCTTCGCCCTGCATCAGCTGCGAAACCACGCGCCTATAAATCGAATACTCGGAAACTTCGCCAGCCAGGGTGTCCGTGCTCAAGATCTCGCGCTCCTGCCGTTTTCGACAGTGTAGGCAGCGCGCTGGCACTTGGCTTTGCAGGCGATCAATGGCAGTCAGTGTCTTTTGGCTTTGCGGATACGCAAGGCGATGCCGCCGATGATCGCCAGGGCTGCCGGCCCGAGTACGCTGGCGGCCATTTCCGGGGAAAAGGCGATGCCCAGGCTGTGCAAACCCTCAACGCCGAGTTTGAACAGGCTCAGCAGGTAGTAGCTGATGGCAATGATCGACAGGCCTTCGACCGCCTTCTGGATCTTGATCTGGGTATTGGCGCGGGTGTTGAGGCTGCGCAGGATCTCCGAGTTCTGTTCTTCCACCTCGACCTGCACCCGGGTTTGCAGCAGCTCGCCGAGATTGGCCACGCTTTGCCCCAGGCGCAGCAGACGTTGTTCGGTGACGGCGCAGTAACGCACCGTGGGTTTGAAGCGCCGCTCGATAAACACACCGAGGCGCTGGCAGTCGCCGACGTGGCTCTCGCGCAGTTCGGTGATGCGTTCGAATACCAGCTGCGCATAGGCCTCGGCGGCGCTGAAACGTTGTCGGTGGATCGCCGTGTTGCGCACCAGGGTGGCCGAGAGCAGGGCGATATCGCTGAGCAGTTGTTTGGCATTGCTGACGCCGGGGTCGGCATTGCGGTCGGACAATCGGGCCAGTTGCTGGTCGTATGCCTTGAGCTGGCGGTCGACGGTCTGCGCCACCGGCAGGGTCAGCGAGGCCATCATGCGGTAGGTCTCGATTTCCAGCAGACGGCGGATCATCCGCCCGAGGCGGTAGGCATTGAGCGCGCGGTTGACCAGCAGGATGCGGTTGCGGCCGTCTGCGGTGAGCTGGAAATCGCTCCATACCGTGGCATCGCCGCCGCCGATATGCGAACCGGCCGGGTCCTTGAAACCATAGCGGGCGTTATGCCCTTCCCAGTGCTGCTCCGACTCCACGAGGATCTGCACGGCATTGATGATCAGTTGGCGGTAGGGCTCGATCAGCGCCGCTAACGCCTGCGGCAGGTCCGGCCAGAATTCACCGTTGGCTGCTTTGGGCAGCATCAGCGTCAGGGTGAAGAACTCGGCGTGCCGTTCCCACTTCAGCGGGCCGCCGTCCATCTGCACCAGGCCCTGGGCGGTGCCGGCGGGCCAGGGCGCTGGCGCGCGCTCGGCCAGCGTGGCGATCACCGCTTCGCTGACACCGCTCTGGTCGAGCAGGGCGATATGGAAGACATGGGCCGGCTCGTTGAAATACAGCGAGGGGCGGGCATGCAGTTCGTTATGCAGGACGGTTCTTTGCGGATGCATGAGTGAAGTCTGCGCGGCCAGAAGGAATGCAGCAGTGACGCAGCCGCTAGCCGTGGTGTCACGCCGTGCCGCGCTTTCGTGATTTTTCAAACAGATGTTCGCGAGAAGTTCCGTGCGTTGGAGCTTTTCGCAAAAACTCCAGAGTTTTCAGCAAGAAGCTGTCATCGCTCTGCCACTAAATTCA
>CAMPJN010000528.1 GCA_946886875.1 uncultured Pseudomonas sp. | reverse complement strand
CATAGCCCGGCTTCTCTGACACAGGAAGGCTCGGGCAATTGAGCTTATCTATCGGGGCGGACAAATTAGTCCTTCCGTCAATCGCGAACGCGTCGCCGCGGCGCGAATATGTGGTTGCATCGTCATCTGCGCCGCCTCTGCGGGCCGTCGAGCACCTCCGCAGCTCTAGGTATTCCCGCGGGCCGGCCTAGCCCGTTGTGGGCGGATAAAGGGCTATTTCTACCGTCACGGGAAAGTAGCCCAGGTAGCTGCGGACGACGTGCGACATCAGTATGCGTTGGCGTACCCGACCTATCGTGGCACGATGGCGCGGTTCCGCATCGAGATGTCTACGCTATGCCGCATACCCCTGCAGAGTCTTTCCCCTTGATTGCAGCCATCGATCTGGGCTCAAACAGCTTTCATATGGTGCTGGCCAAAGCCGACCATGGCGAACTGCGCATCCTCGAACGCCTCGGCGACAAGGTGCAATTGGCAGCCGGCATCGACGAACAGCGTCTGCTCAATGAAGAAGCCATGCAGCGCGGGCTGGATTGTTTGCGGCGCTTCGCCCAGTTGACCAGCAGCCTGCCGGAGGGTGCGGTACGCGTGGTTGGCACCAACGCCCTGCGCGAGGCACGCAACCGCGGCGAGTTTATCCGCCGCGCCGAAGAAGTCCTGGGCCATCCCGTGGAAGTCATTTCCGGCCGTGAGGAAGCACGACTGATCTACCTCGGCGTATCGCACAGCATCGCCGACACCCCCGGCAAGCGCCTGGTCGCCGACATCGGCGGCGGCAGCACCGAATTCATCATTGGCCAACGCTTCGAGCCCTTGCTGCGCGAGAGTCTGCAGATGGGCTGCGTGAGCTATACCCAGCGTTTCTTCAAGGACGGCAAGATCACCGCGGCGCGTTATGCCCAGGCCTATACCGCCGCACGCCTGGAAATCATGGGCATCGAACACGCCCTGCGCCGTCTCGGCTGGGAAGACGTGGTCGGCGCTTCGGGCACGATCAAGGCGATCGGCCTGGCGATTCAGTCCGCCGGTCTTGGCAATGGCGACGTCAACCCGCAGGGCCTGGCCTGGCTCAAGCGCAAGATATTTAAAATTGGCGAGGTGGAGAAACTCGACCTCGACGGTATCAAGCCCGATCGCCGCGGTATCTTCCCGGCGGGCCTGGCGATACTCGAAGCGATCTTCGATGCCTGCGAGATCGACCGCATGACCCATTCCGAGGGCGCACTGCGCGAAGGCGTGCTCTATGACCTGCTCGGCCGCCACCATCACGAGGATGTACGCGAACGTACCCTGAGCGCTCTGATGGAGCGTTACCACGTCGATCTGGACCAAGCCGCACGGGTCGAAAGCAAAGCCCTGGAAGCGCTGGAGCAGGTCGCGCAGGCCTGGCAGTTGGACGATGAATGGCACCGCGACCTGCTGGTATGGGGCGCGCGGGTACACGAGCTGGGTCTGGATATCGCCCATTACCAGTATCACAAGCACGGCGCTTACCTGATCGAGCACTCGGACCTGGCCGGCTTCTCGCGCCAGGACCAGCAGATGCTGGCCCTGCTGGTGCGCGGCCACAGACGCAATATCCCCAAGGACAAGTTCGCCGACTTCGGCGAGGAAGGCCTGAAGCTGATCCGCCTCTGCGTGCTGCTGCGCTTCGCCATCCTGTTCCACCACATCCGTGGCACCCAGGCGATGCCCAAGGTTCAGCTGCAAGCCAGCGAACAGAGCCTGGAGATCGTTTTCCCCGCAGATTGGCTGGAGGCCAACCCGCTGACCCAAGCGGATTTCACTCAGGAAGCGGGCTGGCTCAAGCGCATCGGGGTCGAACTCAGCGTGCGCTGACCAGCGGCACCGTGAGCTTTTCCAGCAGCCCGGCCTGAGCGCTGCGCGGGTTCTGGTTACCGGTAGGGCTGTTACGCAGATAGCGTCCGTCCGGCTGCAGCACCCAGCTCTGGGTGTTGTCGGTCAGATAGGCTTCCAATTCCTTCTTCACCCGCATGATCAGCTTCTTGCCCTCCACCGGGAAGCAGGTCTCGACGCGCTTATCCAGGTTGCGCTCCATCCAGTCGGCGCTGGACAGGTAGATCTTCTCCTCACCTTCATTGAGGAAGTAGAACACCCGGGTATGCTCGAGGAAGCGACCGATAATCGAGCGCACCTGGATGTTGTGCGACACCCCCGGAATCCCCGGGCGCAGGCAACACATACCGCGCACCACCAGATCGATACGCACGCCGGTCTGGCTGGCTTTATACAGCGCGCGGATGATCTTCGGATCGGTCAGCGAGTTGAACTTGGCGATGATATGCGCCGGTTTGCCCTCGGCCGCCTGGGCAGTTTCCTTGGCGATCAGGTCGAGCAGGGTTTTCTTCAGGGTGAAGGGCGCGTGCAGCAGCTTCTTCATGCGCAGGGTCTTGCCCATGCCGATCAGTTGGCTGAACATTTTCGCCACGTCCTCGCCCAGCGCCACATCGGCGGTGAGCAGGCTGTAGTCGGTGTACAACCTGGCGTTGCCGGCGTGGTAGTTGCCGGTGCCGAGATGCGCGTAGCGGACGATTTCGCCACTCTCACGGCGCAGAATCAGCATCATCTTGGCGTGGGTCTTGAAGCCGACCACGCCGTAGATCACCACCGCACCGGCGGCCTGCAGACGGCTGGCCAATTGCAGGTTGGACTCCTCGTCGAAGCGCGCACGCAACTCGATCACCGCGGTGACTTCCTTACCGTTACGCGCGGCCTCGACCAGCGCGTCAACGATCTCCGAGTTGGCGCCGCTGCGGTACAGCGTCTGCTTGATCGCCAGCACATGCGGGTCTTTCGCGGCCTGACGCAGCAGGTCGACCACCGGGGTAAAAGACTCGAATGGGTGCAGCAGGAGGATGTCCTGCTTGCTGACCACACTGAAGATGTTGTCGCTGTTCTGCAGCAGCTTGGGGATCACCGGGGTGAAGGGCGCGTACTGCAGCTCCGGGTGGCTGGCCAGGCCGG
>CAMPJN010000527.1 GCA_946886875.1 uncultured Pseudomonas sp. | reverse complement strand
GCCAGCTCGCTGGGCACGCATTCGAGCAGCAGCATGGCCGCGCCGGCCTGTTCCAGCGCCATGGCGTCGGCACGCATCTGCCGTGCCTGGGCTTCCTGACGGCCTTGAACCTTATAGCCGCCGAGGATATTCACCGCTTGCGGGGTCAGCCCCAGATGCGCGCAAACCGGCACGCCGCGCTCGGCCAGCAGGCGAATCGGTTCGGCCAGCCAGGCTGCGCCTTCGAGTTTGACCATATGGGCGCCGGCCTGCATCAGCGCGGCGCTGTTGTTCAATGCCTGCTCGCTGGTGGCATAGGCCATGAAGGGCAGATCGACCAGAATCAGCGCGCCCTGATTGCCGCGTTTGACGCAGGAGGTGTGGTAAGCCATTTCGGCAACACTCACCGGCAGGGTGCTGTCGTGCCCCTGCAAGACCATGCCGAGGGAATCGCCAACCAGCAGCACGTCGACACCGGCCTGGCAGGCCGCTTTGGCGAAGGTGGCGTCATAACAGGTCAGCATGGCGATTTTCTCGCCGCTCTGTTTGAGGCTTTGCAGGGTGGTCAGGGTAACGTCAGACATGAACTCGTCCTCACTCAGGCGTTCAGCAAACAGGTGGACTGCCATGCAGTCGAACTGCTTCAAAGTGGCCTGCATTGGCCTCGATATGCACCGGTGCGGGGCAACGGGACGCCTATAGTCCTGATGGGGGGGCTCGAAGTCAATTGCATGTGTTACCGGTCGTTACTGGCGTTACCGCCAAGAACCTGGCCAGGCCGCTAGTGGCGGCTTGTCGCGGGCGTGTTGCGGGGCTGGCGTCCTGCTGCGTTGGGGAGTCGTGATCGCGGCACGGTGCATTGTTCTGTAGTCCGGATAAGCCTTGGCGCAACCTGGGAAAATCTGCGCATGTGCCACCGCTTCGCGGATTGCATCCGGGTTACGCGGGGTTACGGGATGTCGCCCAGGCGTTCGAGGCCGGCGAAGGGGCAGGCGGCGAGCAGTTCGCTGAGCGTCCGGCCATCGGGCAGGCGCAGTTCGGGCGCCAGCTCGGCGAGGGGGTAGAGAACGAACGGCCGCGCATGCATATGGTAGTGGGGCACTTGCAGGCGGGCATCGCCGAGTATTCGGTTGCCGAATAGCAGGATATCCAGGTCGAGGGTGCGCGGCCCCCAGCGCTCGTCTTTGCGCTCGCGTCCCTGTTCCAGCTCGATGCGCTGCAGCTCGTCGAGCAGCTTATGGGGCGGCAGCGTGCTATCCAGCGCGGCGACGGCATTGACGTAGCGCGGCTGGTCGGCCGGGCCGAGCGGATCGCTGGCATAGAAAGAGGAGCTGGCGAGCAGCTGCGAATGGGGTAGCGCGGCGAGCGCCGTCAAGGCGCTGCGCAGCTGCCGCACGGGCTCGGCGAGGTTGCTACCGAGACCGATATAAACCCGTTCCATCAGTCGCTGGTCGAGGTGTCGGCGCCAGGCGCACGCTTGCGCTTGCTGCCACTGCGGCGGCGCTTGCGTGGCGCATCGCCGCTGGCCTCCTGGCTGAGGTCGCGAATCATGCCGCGCCTATCGCTGTCGCTGGCATCCTGGTAGACCGTCCACCAGTCGCCGAGGCCGCCGGTTTGCTCGCCGGCGCTTTCACGCAGCAGCAGGAAGTCGTAGCCGGCGCGGAAACGCGGGTTTTCCAGGAGCATGTCGGCGCGCTTGCCGCTGCGCCGTGGCAGGCGCTCCTGCATGTCCCAGATCTCGCGGATCGGCATGGTGAAACGCTTGGGAATGGCGATCCGTTGGCACTGCTCGTTGATCAGCTCCTGGGCCGCTTCCTGCATCGCCGGGATCGGCGGCATGCCGCGATCCTGCAGCTTGATCACGCGTGCCGGCAGGGCGGGCCAGAGCATGGCGGCGAAGAGGAAGGCCGGGGTTACGGTCTTCTTCTGCTGAATGCGCAGGTCGGTGTTGATCAAGGCGTTGCGGATCAGGTTGTCGGTGTAGTCCGGGTCGGCCTTGAGCGCCGCGGCGCTGGCCGGGAACAGCTCGCCGAACAGGCCGTAGTCGACCAGCAACTCATAGGTGAACTCGGCGTAACCGGCGAGGAACAGCTTGAGCACTTCTTCGAACAGGCGTGCCGAGGGGATTTCCCGCAGCATCGGCGCCAGCTTGTAGATGGGCGCGGCGCTGTGCTTCTCGATGTCGAAATCCAGCTTGGCGGCGAAGCGTATCGCCCGCAGCATGCGTACCGGGTCTTCCTGGTAGCGTTGGGTCGGATCGCCGATCAGGCGGACAAGATGGTTGCGGATGTCATGCACGCCGTTGGCATAATCGAGAATGCGTTCGGTGCTCGGGTCGTAATACAGCGCGTTGATGGTGAAATCGCGGCGCTGGGCGTCGTCTTCCAGGCTGCCATAGACGTTGTCGCGCAGGATGCGCCCGCTTTCGTTACGTGAAGACAGGTTGCTGTTCTCTTCCTCATCGCCCTCGGGGTGATTGGCGCGGAAGGTAGCGACTTCGATGATTTCGCGGCCGAAATGCACATGTACCAGCTTGAAGCGGCGACCTATGACCCGGGCATTGCGGAACTCGGCACGCACCTGCTCCGGCGTGGCGCTGGTGGCGACGTCGAAATCCTTGGGGTCGATATCCAGCAGCAGGTCACGCACGCAACCGCCGACCAGATAGGCCTGGTAGCCAGCGTGTTGCAGGCGCTCGACCACGCTGGTGGCGTAACGGCTGATGTCGCCACGATGGATGCAGTGCTGGTGGTTGGTCAGCACTTCGGGGCTGCTGTGCGATTGATGGGCGCGGCGCAGGGGCGAGCGGAAAGACTTGAACAGCTTTTTCAGCATGGGGTGCACTGTTTGACGGAATGACAGGCCAGAGTAAACGCTGACCACAATAGTGGCGCGGATTCTAACATTGAGTCGGGGGAGGGTGTAAAAGAGTCGGGGAATGCGGGAACAGGCGCGGCAGTTGGGGCTGAGCCCAGTAAGCTAATGGGGGAGCCGAGGCTCCCCCATGAATAAGTGCTTTCTTTGTTTT
>CAMPJN010000526.1 GCA_946886875.1 uncultured Pseudomonas sp. | reverse complement strand
GGCATGAGTGCTTTCCTTGCCTTGGGTCATGGATCTGTAGCGATCCGGGAGCCCTATACTTAGCCAGTAGCGTGCCAGGTTTATAAAAATCAATTAAAACAATTAGTTAGAGCGACCATAAATAACAAGAAAGTCACAAGGTGCTCTATATCACAAAAAGATGCGCAACTTCTTGCGCAGCGTTGTGCAAGAAGTTGCGCATTCGCCTCTAGGCTTTTATTGGTGGAGTCTGCAAGGAAGTATCCACAGATTTATCCACATTTTGCTGCGCAACTAGTTGCTCAGCTAGGTATTTGTCTATGGAGAGAAACGAGGTTTCTATCGCGCCAGTGTTCGGCGTGTTTCGCAATCCGTTTTGCCGCGCTGGATGCACTCGCCGTTGTAGCCCTGATGAAATCCGGGGGCGGTTTCGCGTCGGATATCGTCCCCGGATTGCATCCGGGCTACACGTTTGCGTAGGTTGGCGCTGAGCTCGCGAAGCCCAACGAGGCGCCGTGGCTTCCCTCGGATTAAGCTCTGCGCGAAGTCCGGCCATGTTGGGCTTCGTTCCTCAACGCCAACCTACTGTGCCTAGGCTGCGGCTATCACTGCGCCATGGTTTTCCGGCTCGATCAGCGCGCGGTGCAGGGCGACCACGGCGGCGGCGTAATCCGCTTCGTTGACCACGCACTGCATTTCCACTTGGCGGATCGACTGATGGACCGCCTGGATGCAGATACCGGCCTCGGTCAGCGCGGCCATGGTCTTGGCCAGGATGCCCTTGACCTTGAGGTCCGAGCCGATCGCCGAAACGATGGCGACGTTGTGTACGGTGACTTCGGCGGCCGGGTAGCGCTCCTCGATCAGTCGCGCGGCACGGTCGATCAGCTTGCGCGAGCCGGAGGCGTAGTAGGTGATGCTGTTGGCGTCGGAATCCTTGTTCACCACGTACAGGCGCAGTTGCTTGAGCAGCTTGGTGATCTCCATGTCGTAGCCGACATCGCCGAGCATGTCCTGGTCGAACACCTCCAGGCCGAAAACGTCCTTGCGCCCGGCGATGATTTCCACGCAGGGCCGCTCGCTGCGGTAGCTCTGGCTGATCAGGGTGCCGGCATGTTCGGGCTCGAAGGCGTTCTTGATGCGCAACTCGACACCGGCGCGGCGCAGGGTCTTGGCGGCGCGCGGGTGGATCGCTTCCATGCCGAGGTTCGACAACTGGTCGGCGACGTCGTAGTTGGTACGGCCGATGGTCACCACATTGTCCTCGCCGACCAGCCTGGGGTCGGCGCTGGAAAGATGGAATTCCTTGTGGATGATCGCTTCGCGGGCGCCGGTGGCGGCAGCGATCTGGGCGAAGGTGATCTCGCTGTAGCCGCGGTCGAAGGTGTTCATCAGGCCTTCGCTGCAGTGGGTGTAGCCGGTGGCGACGGCCAGCTCGCAGGACAGATCGACCTCCTCGAAGCGGCTGCGGATCATCGCCTCGAAGGCCAGCGGCGCATCCAGGTGCCAGCCGGTGAGGTCGACCAGTTTGGCGTTGACCCCGCGCTGCTTGAGCGCCAGCACGGTATTGAAGGCGCTGTGGGCTTCGCCTAGCGAGGCGAGCATTTCGCGTACCTTCATCAGATGCTCGGTGAGCTGGAAGTGGCCGTAGACACACAGCCGCTGCAGGCTGTGCATGCACTCGCCGGCATCGGCGATGCGCGACTCGATGAATTGGTTGGCCGCCTGGCGTTCGAATTCGCCGGGGAACAGTTCGGCGTTCTTCGCCAGCATGCGTTGGCGCACGGTTTCCAGCGCCTCGCGCCAGGCCCCTTTACTGCGGGCATCGGCGAAGCGTTGGTAAACCCCAGGCTCGCCGGTCTTCTTGTGTTCCAGCAGCAGATTGGTCATGCCGCTGTAGGCCGAAACGACGAAGACCCGCTGGTACAGCTGGTCGCCCTGTCGCGGGCCGATAAGGATGTTGTTCAAGACTTCTTCGAAGCGGCTCATGGACGTGCCGCCGATCTTTTCTACGGTATGCATGGGTGCGTCCAGTCGTAGGTGAATGCTTCCCTGGGCCGCAAGTTGGCGGCCGAAGAGCGAATGCGTGTCCACACAGCGCCCGTTGGATTTTTCAATCCAGCGGGCGTGCCGGTTAGCAGGTAGTTTTTCAACAGCCTGTTAGAGGTACTGCTGGCGCTTGATATCCAACGCCGTGAAGTCCTCGCGCTCGGCGACGAAGGCCGGGCGTGGCGCTTGCGCACAGAAGGGCGCCTGTACTGCGTTGTCCACCTGGTTGTAGACATAGAACAGGTTGCTGCGCGCGCTGGGGGTGATGTTGCTGTTGGAGCCGTGGAGGATGTTGCTGTCGAAGAACACCACACTGCCGGCCGGGCCGAGCGCGGTGTCGATGCCGTAACGGCTGGCCATCTCGCTCAGGCTGTTGTCGTCCGGTACGCCGAACTGTTGTTTGCGTAGCGACTCCTCGTAGTGATTCTCCGGCGTGGCGCCGACGCAGCGCACGTAATGCTTGTGCGAGCCGGGGATCAGCAACAGCGGGCCGTTGTGCGGCTCGTTATCGGTGAGCAGGATCGAGCAGCTCAGCGCACGCATGCGCGGCATACCGTCCTCGACGTGCCAGGTCTCGAAGTCCGAGTGCCAGTAGAACTCTTTGCCGGTGAAACCCGGCTTGAAGTTCATCCGCGACTGATGCACGTACAACTCGCCACCGAGCAAAAAGCGCGCGATGCCGGCGATGCGTTCGTCACAGGCGACACGGGCGAACAGCGGATTGTCCTTGTGGATGGCGAACACCGAACGCACCGCGCCGCTTTCCGGCTCGGTGATGGTCTTGCCGGAATCCGCGATTGCCGGGTCGCGGCGCACGCGGTCGAGTTCCTTGAGCAACACTGCCACCTCGTCGGCGCTGAACAAGTCGTGCAACACCAGGTAGCCGTCGCGCTCGTAGCGCTCGATCTGCTCCGGGTCGATCGGCGCATGCTCCAGGTCGCTGCGGTAGACCACCGGGTCCAGGCGTTCCTGCCAGCTCGGCTCGGCGTGCT
>CAMPJN010000525.1 GCA_946886875.1 uncultured Pseudomonas sp. | reverse complement strand
AGCCCGGACAGGCCAATGTTGAGTAAGTCAGCCATGGCTCGATCTTATCCGCTGGTGGTCGGGGTGCTGGCAGCGGCGACCATCTGGTAGGTCTGCATCTGCCGGGCGATCTGATTGATCTTGCGCGCGTACTGCGGGTCGGTGGCATAACCGGCCTGCTGCAGCTCGCGGACGAAACGCTCGGGGTTTTCCGTGGACTTCAGCGCGGTTTCATAGCGGCCGTTGCTCTGCAGGAAGCTCACGTAGTCCTCGAAGCTCTGGGCGAAGGAATCGTACTGGCGGAACGACGCCGCCTCCTTCACCGCTTTGCCGCCCTTGTATTCGGTGGTCAGCACCTTGGTCGACTCACCGTCCCAGCTGTTGTGGGTTTTGATGCCGAACAGGTTGTGGCTGCTGGAGCCATCGCTGTGGCGGATGATCGACTTGCCCCAACCGGTTTCCAGGGCAGCCTGGGCCACCAGATAGCGAGGGTCGACACCAATCTTGCCGGCGGCTTTTTCCGCCATCGGCAGCATGGCGGCGATGAATTCGTCCTTGGACGCGAAGGCCTTCTTGCCGACGTTGCTGGCTGCTTGGGCCAAGCGTTGCCCACTGATGGCATCGCTGCCATTGATGCTCAGGGCTTTGTCGCTCGGTGCGGCGAAGGCCTTGGCCGGCAGCCAATTCTGCTGCGCCAGTGGCTGGCCAACTGCGGCATCGGTCGCTGGCGCGATGCCGGCCAACAACCGATTGGTCACGCTGACGGGCAAGGACAGACGACGCTGATTGAGCAGCGCCGCGTCGTTGCGACCTTCATCGACCTTGGCCAGCGGCTTGCTCGGCGCGGCGGGCGACGGCTGGTCGACCTGGGCGAACGGATTCGGCCGGCTGGAGGCCTCCTTGATCTTCGACATCTGCCGCACCAGCACGTCGGCCAGGCCGATGCCGTTCTGGTTGTTGGACATGGTCACCGACAGCTGCTGGTCGTACATGTCCTGGTAGGTCTTGCTCTCGTTGCTGTTCATGAAGTTGCCTTCACCGAACACTTCGTTGGCCGAGCGCATGGCCTTGAGCATCTCGTTGAGGAACAGCGACTCGAACTCCTGGGCGACCTTGCGAATGTTCTTTTCGCTGTCGCCGCCCACCTTGAATTGCTGCAGGCGATTGAGGTCGTTGAAGGCACCGCTGTCCAGCGGGCTGCTGCCCGAGCCGAGCAGGCCGGCGGAGAGTCGAGAGTCCATGGCATGTCCCCCTTTAAATCACGATCAGGTCGGCCTGCAGGGCGCCGGCTTGCTTGAGCGCCTCCAGGATGGCCATGAGGTCGGAAGGTGCGGCGCCGACTTGGTTAACCGCGCGAACGATTTCATCCAGGGTAGTGCCGGGGCCGAACTTGAACATAGGTTTGGCCTCCTGATCGGCATTCACCCGCGAGCGCGGTACCACCGCGGTAACGCCGCCGGACAGGGCATCCGGCTGGCTGACGATGGGGTCTTCGGTGATGGTCACGGTGAGGCTGCCATGGGTCACGGCGGCCGGCTGCACGCGTACATTCTGGCCGATGACGATGGTGCCGGTACGCGAATTGATGATGACCTTGGCCACCGCCTGGCCGACCTCGACTTCGAGGTTCTCCAGAATCGACAAGTAGTCCACCCGCTGACTCGGGTCGAGCGGCGCGCTGACCTGAATCGAGCCGCCATCGAGGGCCTGGGCCACGCCTGGGCCGAGCAGCTCGTTGATGTGGTCGACGATATTCTTCGCGGTGGTGAAGTCCGGGCGATTGAGGTTCAGGGTCAGGGTGTTGCCCTGGTTGAAACCGCTCGGCACCGGCCGCTCGACGGTGGCGCCGCCGGGAATCCGCCCGGCCGAGGGCACGTTGACGGTGATCCGCGAGCCGTCGCCGCCAGCGGCATCGAAACCACCGACCACCAGGTTGCCCTGGGCGATGGCGTAGACGTTGCCGTCGATACCTTTCAGCGGGGTCATCAGCAGGCTGCCGCCGCGCAGGCTCTTGGCGTTGCCGATCGAGGAGATGGTGATGTCGATGGTCTGCCCCGGCTTGGCGAAAGCCGGCAGGTCGGCATGGATGGACACCGCGGCGACGTTCTTCAATTGCACGTTGCCGCCTTGCGGCACCTTGATGCCGAACTGCGCCATCATGTTGTTGAAGGTCTGCACGGTGAACGGCGTCTGCGTGGTCTGGTCGCCGGTACCGTTGAGGCCGACCACCAGGCCGTAGCCAATCAGTTGGTTGCTGCGCACGCCCTGGATGCTCGCCAGGTCCTTGAGTCGCTCAGCCTGAGCGGCCCCGGCCAACAGCAGTGCAATCACGGCAATCGTCGATTTGAACATGCGCATGCTCCCCAGCCTCAAAACGGCCACAGCGGGCTGATAAAGAAGCGATCCAACCAACCCGGCTGAGCCGCGTCGGCAAAGGCGCCTGTGCCTGAATAAGTGATACGTGCATTGGCGATGCGGGTCGAGGGCACGGTGTTGTCGGTGGCGACGTCATCGGAGCGCACCAGGCCGGCAATACGGACCAGCTCGTCGCCGGTGTTGAGGGTCATCCACTTCTCCCCGCGCACCGAGAGAATGCCGTTGGGCAGCACCTCGGCCACGGTCACGGTGATCGAACCGGTCAGGCTGTTGCTCTGCCCCGCCTGGCCAGAACCTTCGGTTTCGCGGGTGGCTTCGTAGCTGGAATTCAGCCCCAGGTTATCCGCGCCCATACCCAGCGCGCCGATGGCGGCAAGTGGGTTCTTCGGCGTCACCGCCATGCCGAACAGGGTGGGCAGGCCAATATCGGTGGCGCTGTCCTTCTGGATCTGGCTGTTGGCGTTCTTGCTCGCCTGGGTGCGTTCGTTGAGGGTGATGGTGATGATGTCGCCAACGCGGTGGGCTTTGCGGTCGTCGAACAGGCTGTTCTCGAAACCGGCCTGATAGATCGCGCCGTTGTTCTGCGCAGCCGGCAGCGGGGTACGCGGCAACACCGGCGCGTAATAGGGGTCGTCCGGCTTGGGCGCAGGCGCCATGCAACCGCTGAG
>CAMPJN010000524.1 GCA_946886875.1 uncultured Pseudomonas sp. | reverse complement strand
CCAGTGAATCGCGCCGAAACCGCCGATATAGCGCCAGCGCACCGGTTGCAGGTGCCAGAAATCGAAATCGTGCACGCGGTGATGATCCCGCGCATCAGGGAAGTAACGGTAATAGCGCTGTGCGGCCGCTTCGATCTGCGCCGCGTCATCCAACCGCTGCGCTTCAGCCAGCAGGGTCAACCGACCAACGGCTTGAACATCCTCGGCACCGCGCTCGCCCACCAATAACGAGCATTTACTGTCCCGCTGGAGGTTATGGGTGTGCTGGGCGATACGGCTGATAAGGATCAAAGGCCAACCTTGGGCGTCCAAACAATAGGGCACCACCGATCCGAAAGGGAAACCCGGCATGGCTTTGGAGTGGGTGGAAAGCACCCCGCGGTATTCCTTGAGTAGCAATTCTCGGGCATGCTTAATGGCTTTCACGCTCACCTTGTGACTCCCTGCATAGAATCCGTCATAAACGGACAGAGGTTACCGATAGCGATTACGGCGCCAGCGGGGGCATATCCAATACATTGAGGGGATTTTCGATGCAACTCAAAGACAAAGTCATCATCATCACCGGCGGCTGCCAAGGCTTGGGGCTGGCGATGGCCGAATACCTGGCGGGCAAAGGCGTTAAACTGGCGCTGGTCGACCTGAACAAGGAAAAACTCGACGAAGCCGTGGCCAGTTGCAAATCCCAGGGCGTGGAGGCGCGCGCCTACCTGTGCAACGTCGCCAATGAAGAGCAAGTAACCCAGACCGTCGCTCAGATTGCCGAAGACTTTGGCGCCATCAATGGCCTGGTCAACAATGCCGGCATCCTCCGCGACGGCCTGACCATCAAGGTCAAGGACGGCGAAATCACCAAGCTGAGCCTGGCCCAGTGGCAGTCGGTAATCGACGTCAACCTGACCGGCGTATTCCTCTGCACCCGCGAAGTCGCGGCGAAGATGATCGAGCTGAAGAACGAAGGCGCAATCGTCAACATCTCCTCGATCTCCCGCGCCGGCAACATCGGCCAGGCCAACTACTCCGCCGCCAAGGCCGGGGTTGCCGCCGACACCGTGGTCTGGGCCAAGGAGCTGGCGCGTTACGGCATCCGCGTCGCAGGCGTGGCGCCTGGCTTTATCGAAACCGAGATGGTTGCCAGCATGAAACCGGAGGCGCTGGAAAGAATGACCTCGGTTATTCCGCTGCGGCGCATGGGCAAGCCGGCCGAAATCGCCCACTCGGTGGCCTATATTCTGGAAAACGACTACTACACCGGTCGTATTCTGGAACTGGACGGCGGCCTGCGTTTGTAATCGCAATCCTAGTCCCAAGAAAAAGCGCCCCGCGGGGCGCTTTTTTATTAAGTGGCGTTACCAACCAACGCCAAAACCCAGGCTGTAGTGGGTTTCGTCCAGATCGCCTTCCGAGCCGCTGACCAGATCCTTTTCCGCTTTCATATTCAGCGAGGCCCAGTCGGTGACCTTGTAGCGCAGGCCCACGGTCGCATCAAGGGCATAGTCGGCGACATTGGCCAAGGGCTTGCCCACCTCGCCTTCACTGAACAACTCGACGCTCTTGCCGATCAGGTAGCGGTTGTAATCCCATTTCGCACTCAGCGCATAGAACGCATCGCGCTCGCCATTGGCATATAGGTAGTCGCTGCGATTGAGCAGCCCGGTGACGGAAAAGCCACCCAATTCGTTGTCCCAGAACTGGTAACCGGGGCCAGTACCGACGGTGCGCTGACGACGCAGGTCTTCTATCTTGTCGCGTTTGTACTCGAAGCGGCCCTGCCAGAACCACTGCTCGGTAAAGAAGCGGTCGAGGGCATATTCGGCGCTCCAGTTATCGGTGGACACCACGTCGTTCTGGAATTCGCGGTTGTAGCCGGCTTCGGTTTTGTGGCGCCAGCGGCCATGACGCGCTTCGGCATCGAGGTCGATATCGTAGCTGTCGGTATCGGTTTCCGCCCTCTTGTAATCCAACGCGGCATCTATATTGCCGCTCAGAACCAGATCCTCGACCAGCGGTTTGGGTTTGAGGATCTGCTTGATGCTGCTCAGCGCCACGGTTTTCGGCTCGCCACCGTTGATCAAGGTGACCCGCCCCGAGTCGGCTGCGCGCAAGGATTTCGCCCGTTCGCCGGCCAGGGCGTTTTCCTTGATCAATAATTCCTGATCGCTTTCCAGGGTCTCGATCTGATCCCAGTCCAGGGCGATGGCGCCACCGTACTCGGTTTTCAGCAGCAGCTTCTGACCTTCATAGAACTTGATTTTGCCGGTCAGGCGGTCACCATTCTTCAGCCACACGATATCTGCGATCGCAGCGCTTGCCGCCATGGTCAGGGCCAGGCCTATCAGGGTTTTAGGCAGAGTTTTAAGAAACATAAGGACTACTTAGAGAACTCGAATACGGGAAAGCCGGGCATTATGCGCAAGCGCGGCAATAGAACAAGCACAGACCCGGACTATCGCTTCGAGTTCAGCGGCGAACGCGCTTAAATCTGACCGGAGGCCTCGCGCCGCAGGCTATTGCGTGCCGATAATGCCGCTCGCCAACAGCACAGCACGAGACATGCAGAACAGCAGGATGCACAGCCCCATGCCCAGCGCACAGCCCCAACCGACACCACAGCACGCCGAAGCCGAGCCGGCTGCGACAGCCCAGGCGGCGCGACGCCAGGCGCTGTATATAACCCTGGCGCAAGTGCCCGCTGGCAAAGTCGTCAGCTATGGACAACTGGCCGATCTGGCTGGTCTTGGCCGCGCCGCGCGCTGGGTCGGGCGTACTTTGAGTCAGCTCCCCGAGGGCAGCACCCTGCCCTGGCACCGGGTGATCGCCGCTAGCGGCCGCCTAAGTTTGCCCGCGGGCAGCGCTTCCGGCGCCGAACAGCGCGCCAGATTGCGCAACGAAGGTGTAGCTATCGCTAACGATCGGGTGGATATCCGACGGCACGGCTGGCGCCCAATGGAGCACAGCGGTTAGAGTGCGCCCTTTATCAGGTCATCCTCAGGCAGAAACCCGCTCAATGCCCCGTAAAAGCTGGCG
>CAMPJN010000523.1 GCA_946886875.1 uncultured Pseudomonas sp. | reverse complement strand
ATTACGCCTCGGTGTCCACGCGGATTCAGGCATTCGCCAGCGAGTCGCAGTTCATATTGGTGGAAACCTTTGCCGAGCGTTTGGCGGAGCTGTTGATGCGCGAGTTCCAGATCCCCTGGTTGCGCCTCAAGTTGACCAAGCCCGGTGCCGTGCCGGCGGCCAGTGGCGGTGTCGGGGTGGAGATCGAGCGCGGATGTCGTTAACCCGAGTCGTACTGGGCCTAGGCAGCAATACCGAGCGTGAAACCCACCTGTGTGCCGGGCTCGATGCGCTGTCCGGTTTCCTCACGCAGATGCGTTGCTCGCCGGTGTTCGAAAGCCAGGCGGTTGGCATCAAAAGCGGGCCGTTCTTCAACCTGGCGGTGTCGGGTTACAGCGCGCTGCCGCTGGGCGAGCTCGACCGCCGTTTGAAATTCATCGAGGCGGACAACGGTCGCTACGCGCCGGATCGCAAAGGCTTGCCGTTGGATATCGACGTGTTGCTGTACGGCGATCAGGTCGGCAACTTCGATGGCCTGATTCTGCCGCGAGCGGAAATTCTCAAGAACGCTTTCGTGCTCTGGCCGCTGGCATTGTTGATCCCCGACAGCTTGCATCCCGGCGAGCAGCGCAGCTTTATCGAACTCTGGCAGAGCGCACAGATCGACCAGAAGCTATGGCCGGTGGCCTTTCAGTGGCGACAGGATGAGCTAACGCCGACGGAGTTGATTCAAGCCTTTCCGCAGGTGTAGGGCGGACATGCCGAAGGCTTGTCCGTCATCGAGTACCAGCGGTGGACAAGGCTTCGCCATGTCCACCCTACATTTCCATCGCTTTTTTATAGGTCTTGAGCGCATTCAGGCGTTCCAGTCTCAGCGCTTCACCTAGTTGTGGGCCTTGAAAACCTCGCTCCAGCAGCGGTTGCACTGCCACCGTGCGCGCCGCCTGCGCGGCGCCGCGCAGATAGTCGGCCTGCGGGTAGGCGCGTTGTTCGAGGCCCTTGCGCCCGCGCGCATCCATCTCGCAGGCGGCAATGAATTGCTCGAAGCGCTGCGGGCGGCGAAACACATCGAAGTGCTGCAACAGCTCGAGCAGGGGCGAGGCTTTCAATTCCAGGGCGCGGTGACCGTGGGAGTGATATTCGCCGACCAGCAGCGCCAGTTCCTGGCATTCCCTGGGCGGCTTGCAGCGCTGGTTGATCGCCTCGATCAGCGCCACGCCGCGGCGTTCGTGCGCGATATGCCGCGGCCAGTCCGCCTCGGCTGTGAGGCCCTTGCCGACATCGTGCAGCAGGCAGGCCCAGCGCACCGCCAACGGTTGCTGGTGTTCGGCGCATTGGCGCAGCACGTCGAGCACATGCACGCCGGTATCGATTTCCGGGTGATGGGCCGGTGGCTGTGGTACGTCGAATAGGGCGTCGACCTCCGCTAGCAAAACCTTGAGTGCACCACAATCGCGTAGGGTCTGGATGAATACGTCGGGACGCGGCTCCATCAGCGCGCGGGAGATTTCCTTCCAGCTGCGTTCGGCGGTCAATGCGTCCAGCTCGCCGGACTCGCTGAGTTGGCGCATCAACGCCAGGGTCTCGGGCGCTATGCTGAAACCCAGGGGTGCATAGCGTGCGGCGAAGCGGGCGACGCGCAGCACGCGCATGGGGTCTTCGGCGAATGCCGGGGAGACATGGCGCAGCAGGCGCGCGGCAAGGTCGCGCTGGCCGCCATAGGGGTCGATCAACTGGCCGTGATCGTCTTCGGCGATGGCATTGATGGTCAGGTCGCGGCGAATCAGGTCGTCTTCCAGGGTTACGTCCGGGCTGGCATGGAAGACGAAGCCGCCATAGCCGCGACCACTCTTGCGTTCGGTACGCGCCAGGGCGTATTCCTCGCCGGTTTGCGGATGGAGGAACACCGGAAAATCCGCGCCGACCGGGCGATAGCCCAGCTTCAGCATCTGCTCGGCAGTAGCGCCGACCACCACCCAGTCGACCTCGCTGACCTCTCGCCCCAACAAACGATCACGAACCGCGCCGCCCACTTTATAAATCTGCATGCCTAATCCTCCGTTGCTGTGAAGCATAACGGCTGGAAGGCGTGAGCGGCCATGGCGATGAGCGCGGGCAGTCGAGATTGGGAAATGGTAAGGCTTATAGCCCGGAGCAATCCGGGCTGCGAGGCGAGCTTCCGTAGGTTGGACATAGCGGAGCTTTGTCCACCACCGGGTATCCCGATGGCGGACAAGCCTTCGGCATCTCCTCTCTACGAGTTGTAGATTCGCTCCCGGATTGCATCCGGACTACAACAGCTCCCGAACCGCGGCTAGATCGGCGGAATTATAAGGTCCAGTCGCGGTTGGTCGGCATCGTAACCAGCATCGGCCTTGGCCGGTACGTGATGAGTGCTGATCAGCTCGTCGCCCTGCAGGATCTCCAAATGGATGTCGAAGCCCCACAGCCGGTGCAGGTGCTTGAGCACCTCCTCGGTGGAGCTGCCCAGTGGTTTGCGGTCGTGCTGCTGGTGGCGCAGGGTAAGCGAGCGGTCGCCGCGGCGGTCGATGCTCCAGATCTGCACGTTGGGTTCGCGGTTGCCCAGGTTGTATTGCGCCGCCAGGGTTTCGCGGATGCTCTGGTAGCCGGGTTCGTCATGGATCGCCGGGACCAGTAGTTCGTCCTTCTGGTCGTCGTCGAGGATGCTGAACAGCTTGAGGTCGCGAATCACCTTGGGCGACAGGTACTGCAGGATGAAACTTTCGTCCTTGAAGCTGCTCATGGCGAACTTCAGGGTGGTCAGCCAATCGCTCCCGGCAATCTCGGGGAACCACTTTTTGTCCTCGTCGGTCGGCTTCTCGCAGATCCTGCGGATGTCGCTGTACATGGCGAAACCCAGAGTGTAGGGGTTGATACCGCTGTAATAGGGGCTGTCGAACGGTGGCTGATAGATCACGCTGGTATGTGACTGCAGGAACTCCATCATAAAGCCGTCGGTGACCAGGCCTTCGTCGTACAGGTCGTTCATCAGCGTGTAATGCCAGAAGCAGGCCCAGCCTTCGTTCAT
>CAMPJN010000522.1 GCA_946886875.1 uncultured Pseudomonas sp. | reverse complement strand
TCGTGCGCCAGGTCGAGCAGCGCCTGAACATGCCGCAAGCGGCCAGCGAAGACGACCAGCGCCTGCGTGCGCGGATCGACTACGCGCTGGACATTCTGACGAAGTACGCCGTCGCCTTGAAACCCGTGCGCGAGGCCATCGACATGAGCAACACGGCATTTGCCAACGGAATGTAACGCGAATTTACCGGCCGATAGCGGCTGGCGGCTCGGCGTTCGGCAATGCTCGCAACGGCAGTTCAATGTGCACGCATAGTCCGCCCAGCTCGCTATCGCGCAGCACCAAGCGCCCAGCCCAGGCGTCGACGATATCCCGCACTATGCCCAACCCCAGGCCGTGGCCGGCCACCTGCTCGTCGAGGCGGGCGCCGCGGCTCAGCACCTCCTCTCGCCGCGCGCTGGCAATACCGGGCCCATCGTCGTCGATCGTCAATAGATAGTTGTCGGCCGTGGCGACGATACGCAGGCGTACGCTGCTGCGCGCCCATTTGCAGGCGTTGTCCAGCAGGTTACCGAGCAATTCCAGCAAATCCTCGCGGTCCCAGGGCAGGCGCAAACCCGGTGCAGCCTGCCAGTCCATCTGCAGCTTGCGACCGTGAATCATCGCCAAGGTGGAGAACAGGCTCGGCAACTCCTCGGCACAGACGAAATGCGCGCCAGGCAGCGCCTCCCCCGCCAGTCGCGCGCGGCCCAGCTCCCTGGCCAGACGCTGTTCGATCTGCTGCAACTGCTCGACAAGGCTGGCGCGCAGTGCGGGATGGGCATCGAAAGCTTCTCGCGAGGCCAGGCTGAACAGCACCGCCAGCGGCGTTTTCAAGGCATGACCGAGATTACCCAGGGCACTGCGCGAGCGCCGCAAGCTGTCTTCGGTATGGGCCAGCAAATGATTGATTTGCCCGACCAGTGCCGTCAGCTCTTCCGGCACCTGGGTATCCAGCGCGCCGCGTTGACCTTGCTGCAACTGCTCGACCTGTTGCCGCACCAGCTCCAGGGGACGCAAAGCGCGGCGCACTGTCAGCCGTTGCAACAGCAGGATCAATAGCAGCGCCGCCAAGCCGCCCCCCAGGGCCAGGTACTGCGCGCGGCGAAAGCTCTGCAGAACCGGCGTGTAGTCCCTGGCCACATAAATCGACAACGGCCGGGAAAAACGCTGAAAGTCCGCGCGATAGGTCAGCAGCACCTGGCCTTGGGGGCCGTCGGCCAATTGGGTTTGCAAGCCAGGTTCGGCAGCCAGGGATAGTTCCTGGTCCCACAGCGAGCGAGAGCGCCAGGTTTCGTCGGCGAAATCGATACGAAAATATTGCCCCGAATAAGGCCGCTGATACGCGGCGCTGAGGCGACGCTCATCCAACTGCACCCCGCCCGGCCCACGCACCACGGCGGCCAGCAGGGTTTGCGCATCGTCCTTGAGTCCGGCCTGCAGATAGCGGCGCAAACTGTGGTCGAACAACCACAAACTGCTTTGCGCGAACAGCAGGCCGACCACCAGCAACACGCCGATTAGTCCAAGGCTCAAGCGCCGCTGAATCGACTTCAAGCGGCGTCTCCGTTGAAGCGATAGCCCTGTCCGCGCCGGGTCTCGATCACTGCGCGGCCGAGCTTGCGCCGCAGGTGATTGACATGCACCTCGATCACGTTCGAATCTCGCTCGCTTTCGCCATCGTAAAGATGCTCGGCCAGATGGCTTTTCGACAGAATCTGCCCGACATGCAGCATGAAATAGCGCAGCAGGCGGAATTCGGCCGCGGTCAGTTCGATCGCCTTGCCGCCCCGGCTGACGCACTGGCGACTCTCGTCCAGTTGCAAACCGGCAGCTTGCAGTTGCGTGTGGTTGGCCAGGCCATGGGCGCGGCGCAACAGCGACTGGATTCGCAGCTGCAGCTCTTCCGGGTGGAAGGGTTTGCTCAGGTAATCGTCGGCGCCGGCCTTGAGCCCCTCGATGCGCTCGGCCCAGGAACCGCGTGCAGTGAGAATCAGCACCGGCGCGCTGATACCGCCCGCGCGCCATTCCTGCAGCACCTCAAGCCCCGGCTTGCCGGGCAAGCCGAGGTCGAGAATGATCAGATCATAGGGTTCGCAAGCCCCCTGGAAGGCGGCATCGCGACCATCCGCCAGCCAATCCACCGCATAGCCCTGGCGGCCCAGGCTGGCCAACAGTTCATCAGCCAAGGGCACATGGTCCTCTACCAGCAACAGGCGCATTCAGTCATCCACCTCATCCTTAAGCAACTCGGCACTGCGGGCATCCAGCTCGAGCTCGCGAACGACACCTTGCGCCGTTACCAGCTCGACCTCATAGACCAGAATACCCTGCTCTTCTTCCAGTTCGACTTCCAGCAAAACGGCTCCCGGGTAACGTTCCAACGCCACTTGCAGCATCTGTTCGAGGGGCAGGATCAAGCCCTCGCGGCGCAGACGCAGCGCTTCGTCGTGATCCAGATCGCGGGCGCTGCTGGCAAACGTCAGCGTGATCAGCAACAGCGCCAGGAGTGGGCGAGAGCCCCAAGCCGTTATTTTCATTAACTGTCCTGTTGGTTCTTGAGTACCTGGCCATTGCTGGCATCCAATTCGACATCCCACTGCACGCCCTGGGCGTCACGGATTTCGACCTGATAAATGTAGCGGCCGTATTCTTCTTCCAGCTCGGTTTCTTCGACCTTGCCGCCGGGATGCTTTTCCAGAGCGGCGGCGTTGAGTTTATCGAACGACTGGATAGTACCCGCGTCGCGCAGATTAAGTGCCTCGTCCGGGCCAAGGTCGCGGGCCTGGACAAGCCCGGCGGTGAGGGTCAAGGCAGCGGCGGCGAATAATGCAGTAAAAGCTTTCATGTTCAATTTCCTTGAAGAGATTGTTTTCGACAACTTCAAGGTAGCGCCCGGGACTTAATTCAAACTGAATTGCTCGAAACCGCAGCGCAACGAGTTACTGCACATCATTCACCGCCTGAAGTCGCTTGGCCTGACCGGCGGGCCCTCTATAATCGCTGCCTTGCGCGATGGAGACCAGCATGAGTGCGATTCTGATCAAAGCCCC
>CAMPJN010000521.1 GCA_946886875.1 uncultured Pseudomonas sp. | reverse complement strand
CCAGGTAGACCTTGGAGCCGAAGCCGCGGATGCGCTTGATCAGCAGCTCGGCGTATTCGCCGGCCGGACGCGGGAAGAAGGGCGCGCCGAAGCAGGTGGAGAAGGTCGACTTGATGCCGGCGCCGCTGCCCATTTCGGTGGAACCGACCAGTGCGGTGTAACCGGAGAGGAAGTGGTAGGCCGCTTGTTCTTCGTTGAGGATCGATACTGGCGGCAGTACGCCGGTCAGGTCGCAGGTCAGGAAGATCACCGCGTTGGGTTCGCCGCCGAGGTTCTTCTCGGAACGCTTCTCGACGTGGGTCAGCGGGTAGGCGGCGCGGCTGTTCTGGGTCAGGCTGTCGTCGCTGTAATCGGGGATGCGGTTTTCGTCGAGGACGACGTTTTCCAGCACTGCGCCGAACTGGATGGCTTTCCAGATCACCGGCTCGTTCTTCTCCGACAGGTCGATGCACTTGGCATAGCAACCGCCTTCGATGTTGAACACCACGCCGACGCCCCAGCCGTGCTCGTCGTCGCCGATCAGGTAGCGGCTTTCGTCGGCGGAGAGGGTGGTCTTGCCAGTGCCGGACAGGCCGAAGAACAGGGTCACGTCGCCTTCTTCGCCGATGTTGGCGGCGCAGTGCATCGGCAGCACGTCGGCGGCCGGCAGCAGGAAGTTCTGCACGCTGAACATGGCTTTCTTCATTTCACCGGCGTAACGCATGCCGGCCAGCAGGACCTTCTTGGCGGCGAAGTTGATGATCACGCAGCCATCGGAGTTGGTGCCGTCACGCTCGGGCACGCACTCGAAGTTGGCGACGTTGAGTACTTGCCACTGATCTTTGTCGGCCGGGTTGTACTGCTCCGGCTCGATGAACAGGCAGCGACCGAAGAGGTTCTGCCAAGCGGTGGCGGTGGTCATCTTGACCGGCAGGTAGTGAGCGTCGGCGGAGCCTACGTGAACGTAGGAAACGAAGCTGTCCTGGGCGTCGGAGAAGGCTTGTACGCGGTCCCACAGGGCGTCGAACTTGTCGGCCGGGAACGGGCGGTTGATCGCGCCCCAGGCGATATGCGCCTCGGTGCTCGGCTCTTGCACGATATAGCGATCAGCCGGCGAACGTCCGGTACGGTGGCCGGTACGTACCACCAGCGAGCCGTTGGCGGCCAATTCGCCTTCGCCGCGACGGAGGGCTTCTTCGACCAGTTGAGCGGCGCTGATGTCGGTGTACACGGCTTGGTTGGCTTGCGTCATGTGAGTCCCCGTCGGCCAAGTGGCCGAGTCTTCCGAACGTTGTGTAGTGGAACGCCAGTTCCGCTACAGCGAGAAAAAAGTCGCGGGAGTATGCCAGAAAGCACGTCCCTTGGCAGCCTCTGATCCGTCGAGCGGTTCTATAGGCGCAGTCTATTTATATCAGTGACGTGTGTTCGATGGTGCCTGGCTGCCGCCGCCGGCGAACAGCTGGGCGATATCGGCTGCATCGAAGGCATAACGTTGATTGCAGAATTGGCAGTCGATGACCACGCTGCCGGCGTTTTCGCCGAGCAGCTGTTCAGCGTCGCTCTGGCCTAAACTGACCAGTGCATTGGCCGAACGTTCACGGGAGCAGCTGCAACGAAATTGCAGGCTGCGCGGGTCGAACAGGCGCAACGGCTCTTCATGGTAGAGGCGGTGCAGCAGCGTCGGGTTGTCCAGACCGAGCAATTCTTCGGTTTTCAGCGTATCGGCCAGGGTGGTCACATGCTGCCAACTGGCTTCGCGGGCTTCCGGGTCGGTTAGACGGTCGGCCGGCAGTTGCTGCAACAGCAGGCCGCGGGCACGCTGACCATCGGCGCACAGCCAGAAGCGCGTCGGCAATTGTTCGGAGGTGGCGAAGTAGTTCGACAGGCAATCGGCAAGGGTCGCGCCATCCAGATCCACCAGGCTCTGGTAGCGTTGTCCGCTTTTCGGCTCGACTGTGATCGCCAGGATACCGTCGGGCATCAGGTCGGCGAGCAGCGCATCGGCAGCGATCTGCTCGGCGTCATAGCGCGCAATGCCGCGCAAACCACCTTCGCTGGAACATTCGACCATTAATAGCGGCACCGGGCCGGATGAACGGGCCTGGAGGATCATCAGCCCCTCGAACTTCAGGGTGCCGACCAGCAGGGAGGCCGCCGCCAGCAATTCGCCGAGCAGTTGCGCAACCGGTTGCGGGTAGGGGTGTTTGGCCAGAACCTGGGCATAGGTCTCGCTCAGTACCACCATCTCGCCGCGCACATCGGTGTCGTCGAAAAGGAAGCGTTGGGTGAAATCGGTCATGCGGCGCGCCTGCACAAGCAGAAGGGCTGGCGATTTTATGCACAAATCCCATGTGAACCAAGGGCTGTATGCCGAATGGCCATGGTCGCCCTGGCGACCGTTGGTCGACTTCTGGGGTTATGGCGCCTTATTTCGCGGGTCGTTGCGCATGCAAAGTGCCAGCAAAGCGCCTAAGATTCGCGCCGCCTTGGAAGGCACGCCCATTATCTTTGCTAGGGAATCTAGTTATGCCCACCGCTTTCTTGAACACTCAGTGGCGCCTATGGCCACTGCTGGCTTGCCATCTGGTTGCGCTGGCGTTGCTGCTCAGCTGGCTATGGCAGCCGACCCGCCAGCTCTGGGATCAGTTCGATCTGCAACTGTTCAGCCTGCTCAACGAGCCGGTTCACGCCGCCGGGCTGTGGGCACATATCTGGGCCATCGGCAGCATGCGCCCGGTGGATCTGGGCGTTGGCGTATTGATGTTGGCGGTAATGCTGAAGGCCGACCTGGTATTCAGCGGCGACCAGGTGCGTCGGGCGTTCTTCGCCTTTCTCGCGGTGCTGGTGGTTTTGCTGCTGTTTCGCGTCGGTTTCGCCGAACTGGTCAAAATCATGGACTGGCAGCGGCCGAGCGCGTCGCTGGTGGTGGAAGATAGCGCCCGTCTGACCAAGCTGTTCCCCGCTTGGGAAGAGCGTTGGGACATGAAAGACAGCGCGACCCGCAGCTTTCCCGGCGACCATGCCTCGGTGCTGTTGATCTGGGCGATGTTTATGAGCT
>CAMPJN010000520.1 GCA_946886875.1 uncultured Pseudomonas sp. | reverse complement strand
ATGGTCGCGCCGAGCAGGCCGGTTTCGCCCATCTCGCGGAAGATCGCCGGGTCGGTCTGTTCATGGCGGAAGGCTTCCAGCACCCGCGGCGCCAGTTTATCGGCGGCAAATTGCTGGGCACTGTCACGCACCATGCGCTCTTCTTCGGTCAGTTGCTGATCGAGCAGCAGGGGGTCGATCCAGTTGAAGCTTGCCTTGCCGGCCATAAACGGAATCCTCGGAGATTGGTTGGGCTAAACGCTGCGAAGCCAATGTGTATGTGCACTTAACCTGATGTTGGGCTTCGTCGAACTCAGCCCAACCTACGCCTGGCCCTGCAGTCGTGCAAACGATGATTTCGCACTTACATGTGCGCATTTCGCACTTCGTGAATACGACTACCAAGCTTTCAGGTTAATTAGGATGCAGTGCTCGCACTTAGCGCAAGCCGAGGCGCTTGGCCAGCCGACTCAGATTGGCACGATCCACACCTAGCTCCCGGCCGACCTCGGCCCATTTGCCCCGATGGCGCGCCAGGGCCTCGCCGATCAATTGTTTCTGATAAGCATCCACGGCCTCGCGCAGCGGCAGCCCGGGCGCACCCTGTGACGCCGCCAGCAATGCCGGCTCGATGCTGGCCTCGCGCCCCGCCAAGCCGAGGTCAGGCGCGTCGATGCTGAGGATGCGCGGGCGTTCACCGCAGGCCGACAAGGCCTTCAAGGCAGCGCGGCCAATCAGGTGCTCCAGCTCGCGCACGTTACCCGGCCAGTCATAGGCGAGCAGTGCCTTCTGCCCATCGGCGGCCAGGCGCAAGCTGCGCAGGCCGAGACGCGCGCGGTTCTCTTCGAGGAAATAGCCGGCCAATAACAGCACGTCGCGACCGCGCTCGCGCAAAGCCGGTACACGTAGCGGGTAGACACTGAGGCGGTGATAGAGGTCGGCGCGAAAGCGCCCTGCACGGACCTCTTCCGCCAGATCGCGGTTGCTCGCCGCCAGCACCCGCACATCGACGCGGTGCTCGCGATCCGAGCCGACCCGTTGTAGCTGCCCGCTCTGCAGCACACGCAGCAGCTTGGCCTGCACCGCCAGCGGCAGCTCGCCCACTTCATCGAGAAACAGCGTACCGCCATTGGCCAGTTCGAATTTACCGCTGCGCTCGTTGACCGCGCCGGAGAAGGCGCCGCGCACATGGCCGAACAGTTCGCTTTCCACCAAGGTATCCGGCAGGGCGGCGCAGTTGATGCTGATCAGCGCGCGCTTGGCCCGCGCCGAGGCGGCATGAATGGCTTCGGCCACCAGCTCCTTGCCGACGCCGGTTTCGCCGCTGATCAGCACCGTCAGCTCGCTGTCGCCGAGCAGGGCGATTTCCCGCAGCAAATCCTTGTGCACCGCGCTCTGGCCGATCAGCTCGCGGGGGCGATGGTGGTCGGCCGCCTGCTTATAGACCGCGGCCAACTGATGTTCGTCCTCGACCCGGCGCAGCAGGCTGTTGATTCGCTCGTTGGCCATCACGGTGGCGGCGGCCAGGCTGGCGAAGGCTTGCAGGGTGTCCAAATCCACCTTGCCGTAGCGTGCCGGGTCCAGCGAATCGAGGGTCAGCAAACCCCATAGCTGGTCATGCACATACAGCGGGCAACCCAGGCAATCGTGCACTTCCAGATGGGCGCGATGGCCCTCGACCAGGCCGTCGTAGGGGTCGGGCAGTTCGCAGTCGGCGGCGAAACGGCTCGGCCCGGCATGCTCGAGCAGTGCCTGCAGGCGCGGGTGTTCGCTCACCTTGAAGCGCCGCCCCAAGGTATCGGCGCTCAAGCCCTGCACGGACAGCGGCACCAGCACCTCGCCATCGAGTTTGAGCAAGGCCAGCGCATCGCAGGGCAGCAACAGACGCAAGGCGTCGAGCAGGCGCCGGTAGCGCTCGGCTTCGGGCAGCTCGCGGGACAGATCGGCGACCAGGGGGATCAAGGCGGTGAGAAGCGGATTCGCTGTCATAAAGACCACATGAAGTCATTAGGACTCGTTTCATTAGCAGTCATAAGGACACGATAAAAAATAAGTTATTGAAAAATATACGAATTAAATCTGGCACAGCTCTTGTAACGCTATAGGTAGAGAAACTTATCACGCTTGCCGCTGGCGAACCGAATTCAACCTCCGGGCTCGCTCAGCGGCCACCGCTCAATCCGAGGAATGCCTAGCCCATGCTGACCGCCGCCCAACGCGAACTGATCAAAGCCACCGTGCCCCTGCTGGAAACCGGCGGCGAAGCCCTGACCCGGCATTTCTACCAACTGATGTTCAGCGAGTACCCGCAGGTGCAACCGCTGTTCAACCAGGCCCACCAGGCCAGCGGCGACCAACAGCGCGCTCTGGCCAATGGGGTGTTGATGTACGCACGCAATATCGACCGCCTGGAAGCCCTCGGCCCGCTGGTCGGGCAAATCGTCAGCAAGCACGTGTCGCTGCAGATCCTCCCCGAGCATTACCCGATTGTCGGCAGTTGCCTGCTGCGGGCGATTCGCGAAGTGCTCGGCGCCGAGATCGCCACCGATGCGGTGATCGACGCTTGGGCCGCGGCTTACGGCCAACTGGCACAGATCCTCATCGACGCCGAGGAAAACGCCTACGCCGCTAACGCCGAAGCCCCCGGCGGCTGGCGCGGCGCACGACCATTCCGCCTGCTGCGCAAGGTCGCGGAAAGCGAAGAGATCGTCTCCCTGTACCTGGCGCCGGTCGATAACGCAGCGCTGCTGGACTTCCAGCCGGGCCAGTACATCGGCCTGCGCCTGCTGCTGGATGGCGAGGAGATGCGCCGCAATTATTCGCTGTCGGCGCGTGGCAATGGTCGCGAGTACCGCATCAGCGTCAAGCGCGAAGCCGGCGGCAAGGTCTCCAACTACCTGCATGATCGCCTGCAGCCGGGCGATACCCTGGAGCTGTTCCCTCCGGCCGGCGATTTCGTCCTGCGTCCGTCGAACAAGCCGCTGGCGCTGATCACCGCCGGGGTCGGCATCACCCCAGCCCTGAGCATGCTCGAAGCGGCGCGCGACAGCGGCCGGCCGATCCA
>CAMPJN010000519.1 GCA_946886875.1 uncultured Pseudomonas sp. | reverse complement strand
GCCAGCAAGGACCTGCTGCGCGAAGTCGGCAGCGGCGTGCTCACCCCTGCCCTGCGCCGCTATACCGAAAACGCCATCGCCCGCATCCGCGTCAGCGCCGAGGGCCAGGAGGGCCTGCGCGCCTTTCTGGATAAACGCAAACCGACCTGGCAACAGCAACCATGATGCGCGCCCCGATCCGTAGGTTGGCGCTGAGCGCAGCGAAGCCCAACGAGGCGAACGTACACGCCATCCTGGCCCAACCTATATGGCAACGGAGTTGAACCCATGATCACCACCCTCCTCGTCGCCAACCGCGGCGAAATCGCCTGCCGGGTGATGCGCACCGCGAAAGCCATGGGCATCACCACCGTGGCGGTGCACAGCGCCATCGACCGCGACGCACGTCACGTCCGCGAAGCGGATATCCGCGTCGACCTGGGCGGCGCCAAGGCGGCGGAGAGCTACCTGCGTATCGACGCGCTGATCGCCGCGGCCAAGGCCAGCGGCGCCCAGGCGATTCACCCGGGCTACGGCTTTCTTTCGGAGAACGCCGGCTTTGCCCGCGCCATCGAACAGGCCGGGCTGATCTTTCTCGGTCCGCCCGCCGCCGCCATCGACGCCATGGGCAGCAAATCCGCGGCCAAAGCCTTGATGGAACAGGCCGGCGTGCCCCTGGTGCCCGGCTATCACGGCGAAGCTCAAGATGTCGAAACCTTCCGCGCCGCCGCCGAGGTGATCGGCTACCCGGTGCTGCTCAAGGCCGCCGCTGGCGGTGGCGGCAAGGGCATGAAGGTGGTGGAGCGCGAGAGCGAGCTGGCCGAGGCCCTGCTCAGCGCCCAGCGCGAAGCGCAGTCGTCGTTCGGCGACGCGCGCATGCTGGTGGAAAAATACGTGCTCAAACCACGCCACGTGGAGATCCAGGTGTTCGCCGACCAGCACGGCCATTGTCTGTACCTCAACGAGCGCGATTGTTCGATCCAGCGCCGCCACCAGAAGGTGGTCGAGGAAGCCCCGGCTCCGGGCCTGACAGCGCAGCTGCGCCGAGCCATGGGCGAGGCGGCGGTCAAGGCCGCGCAAGCCATCGGCTATGTCGGCGCCGGCACCGTGGAGTTCCTGCTGGACGAGCGCGGCGACTTCTTCTTTATGGAGATGAACACCCGCCTGCAGGTCGAACACCCGGTCACCGAAGCCATTACCGGCCTCGATCTGGTCGCCTGGCAGATTCGCGTGGCCCGTGGCGAAGCGCTGCCGATCACTCAGGAGCAGGTGCCGCTGATCGGCCATGCCATTGAGGTACGCCTGTACGCCGAAGACCCGGATAACGACTTTCTGCCGGCCACCGGCACTCTGGCGCTTTACCGCGAAGCCCAGGCCGGACCGGGGCGCCGGGTCGACAGCGGAGTCAGCGAGGGTGATGAGATTTCGCCGTTCTACGACCCCATGTTCGGCAAGTTGATCGCCTGGGGCGAGAACCGCGAGGAAGCACGCCTGCGTTTGCTGGCGATGCTGGCGGAAACCTGCGTTGGCGGGATCAGAACCAACCTGGCCTTCCTCCAGCGGGTGCTGGCCCACCCCGCCTTCGCCGCCTGCGAACTGGACACCGGCTTTATCCCGCGCCATGAGGCGCAACTGCTACCCGCCGCTGCCGAGCTGTCTGCCGAGTTCTGGCAGTTGGCTGCCGAGGCCATGGTGCAGAGCGAAACCATTCGCCTGCGCGCCGACGATGCCCACTCGCCCTGGGCGACGAGCAATGGCTTGCGTCTGGGCCTGCCCGCCGAGATCGACGTGCATCTGGTCTGTCAGGCTGAACGACAAGTGGTGCGCCTGCGTCATAGCGCAGCGTCTCAGGTTCGCTTGCATGGCGAGCAGCTATTGGTCGAACGCGACGGCGTGCGGCGCCAGCACTTGGCGATCCGTCGCGACGATACTCTCTACCTACAATTCGACGGTGAACTGCGTACGGTGCAGCGCGCCGACCCGATTGCCGAAGCGCAAGCCGGCCAGCAGCACCATGGTGGCCTGACCGCACCCATGAACGGCAGCATCGTTCGTGTATTGGTTACGGCCGGGCAAGCTGTCGAAGCCGGCACCGCCCTGGTGGTGCTGGAGGCGATGAAAATGGAGCACAGCATCCGCGCCGCCCATGCTGGGATGGTCAAGGCGCTGTATTGCGCCGAGGGCGAGATGGTCAGTGAAGGCGCGGTGTTGGTGGAGCTGGAAGAAACCACAGCCTGATCCGATGCTTTTGTAGGAGCGGCCTTGGCCGCGATAAATTGGCCAAACTCTATCGCGGCCAAGGCCGCTCCTACAGATAACCAGCGCAACGCAGGATGGGTTGAACCAAAGAGATGAACAGCGAGGCAACGATGAACCTACCCAAACAAGTCCGCCTGGTCGAGGTCGGCCCCCGCGATGGCCTGCAGAACGAGAAACAGCCGATCAGCGTTGCCGACAAGGTGCGCCTGGTCGATGAGCTGTCCGCCGCCGGCCTCAGCTACATCGAAGTGGGCAGCTTCGTCTCGCCCAAATGGGTGCCGCAAATGGCCGGTAGTGCCGAAGTCTTTGCGCAGATCGAGCAACGCCCGGGCGTGACCTACGCCGCGCTGGCGCCGAATTTGAAAGGCTTCGAAGCCGCCGTGCAAGCCGGGGTGAAAGAGGTGGCGGTGTTCGCCGCCGCCTCCGAAGCCTTCTCGCAGAAGAATATCAACTGCTCGATCGCCGAGAGCCTCGAACGTTTCGTGCCGGTAATGGATGCCGCCAAGCAACAGGGCGTGCGCGTGCGCGGTTACGTCTCCTGCGTGCTCGGCTGCCCCTATGAAGGCGCGGTGGCCGCCGAGCAAGTGGCCAGTGTCGCTCGCGAGCTGTTCGCCATGGGCTGCTATGAAATCTCCCTCGGCGACACCATAGGCACAGGCACGGCCGGAAATACCCGGCGCCTGTTCGAAGTGGTCGGTCGCGATGTACCGCGCAACAAACTGGCCGGGCATTTCCATGACACCTACGGCCAGGCGCTGGCCAATATCTACGCCAGCCTGCTGGAAGGCATCGGCGTATTCGACAGCTCGGTGGCGGGCCTGGGCGG
>CAMPJN010000518.1 GCA_946886875.1 uncultured Pseudomonas sp. | reverse complement strand
ACTATACCCTGACCAACGATGCCGGTGAGGTGATCGATAGTTCCGCTGGCGGCGCGCCGCTGGTTTACCTCCACGGCGCCGGCAACATCATCGGCGGCCTGGAAAAAGCTCTGCTCGACAAGCAAGCCGGCGATGAGCTGGATGTGGCTGTCGAGCCGGAAGATGCCTACGGCGAATACAGCGCCGAGCTGGTCGCGACCCTCAACCGTTCGATGTTCGAAGGCGTCGATGAACTGGAAGTCGGCATGCAGTTCCATGCCTCCGGCCCGGACGGCGGCATGCAGATCGTCACCATTCGCGAACTGGAAGGCGACGATGTGATCGTCGACGGCAACCACCCGTTGGCTGGTCAGCGTCTGCATTTCAAGGTCAAAGTCATCAGCGTGCGCGATGCCAGCGACGAAGAAATCGCCCACGGTCATATCCATGGCGAAGGTGGTCACCACCACTGAGTGAGACCCGCTGTGCATCGGCCCTGCAGCTTGTTGGTCGGGCCAGTAGCGGCTCCGTCAGGGTGAGCAAGATTGCTGAAAACGACTTATGGTCGCCTTCAATAAGTAATCGACTGCTACGCTGAATAAAAAGAAAGGCGCCTTTTTAGAGGCGCCTTTTTTGTCCTTACAGGATTCTTTACGTTCTCAAGGAGTTAAATCATGAGTGCGTTTCACGACCTTAATCTACGCGCGCTGGATGGCCAGGATTTGCCGCTGGCGCCTTTCAAAGGCCAAGTGGTGTTGGTGGTCAATGTCGCCTCCAAATGCGGCCTGACCCCGCAGTACGCTGGGCTGGAGAAGCTTTACCAGCAGTATCGCGCGCGGGGTTTCAGCGTGCTCGGTTTGCCCTGCAATCAGTTCGCCGGGCAGGAACCGGATGACGAAGACGCCATCCGCGAGTTTTGCAGTCTCAACTATGGGGTGACTTTCCCCCTGGGTAGCAAGATCGAGGTCAACGGCCATGAGCGCCATCCGCTGTATCGGCTACTGGCGGGCGAGGGCGCGGAGTTTCCCGGCGATATCACCTGGAATTTCGAGAAGTTCCTGGTCGGCCACGACGGCCGCGTGCTGGCGCGCTTCTCACCGCGCACTGCCCCGGACGATCCGGCGTTGATCCAGGCCATCGAAAAAGCCCTGGGCTGAAACGCACGAATCCTCTAGATCCTATGTTTATTCGCGAGACCGCAGCCGCGTAGGGTGGATGACGCTTTACCCATCCACCAACCGCGATGGTGGATGAAAACGGCGTCATCCACCCTACATAGCTCCCCGTAGCCCGGATAAGCCTTGGCGCAATCCGGGTTGCGGCGATCCCGGATTGCGCTGACGCTTATTCGGGCTACTGCTTTCCCTCGCTTTGTTTTAAGCGCTTATCACGCAAATCAATAGTGCTGGGCGGAGCGAGACGACCGGTCATATCCTTGCCGGCATGAACGCAAACCAACGACTCGACAAACGTGACCTGATCCTCGCCAAAGGCGCCGAGGTGATGACCCGTCGCGGTTATCACGGTGCCGGCGTGCAGGAAATCGTGCAGGCCGCTGGCGTACCCAAGGGCTCCTTCTACCACTACTTCGCCAGCAAGGAAGAGTTTGCCCTGCAGGCCTTGCAGCAGGTCTATGGCCCGCGTTTGCAGCGCTATGCCCAGGCGTTGGAAAACCCGGCGTTGAGTCCGCGGGCGCGCATCGTCGGTTACTACGGCGAACTGGTGGAGCACTTCGCCCGCCAGGAAAAACTCGAATACCACTGCTTTATCGGCAGCCTGAGTTTCGAAATGGCCGAGCTGTCGCCCATCCTGGGCGCCGAGATCGACGCCATTTTGCAGCGCTCGGCGGACATTCTGCAGGCCTGTCTGGAGCAGGCGCAGGGTGCCGGCGAATTGGCCGCCGATGAGGAGTGCCGCAGCCTGGCCAGCTTTATCACCAGTGCCTGGCAGGGCGCCCTGACGCGCCTGAAAGTATCGAACAACACCAGCGCCCTCGCAGACTTTATGCAGCGGTTGCAACTGCTGCTGCGCGCCTGATTTTTTAAAACTCCATTTGGTAGACGACCGGTCGCTTGGCCGGCAGAGGAACGACGATGAACGACCCGGTAAAAGCCTTGTTTCAACCCTTCAGCCTGGGCGCGCTGGAGCTGCCGACCCGTGTGGTGATGGCGCCCATGACCCGTTCCTTCTCGCCGGGCGGCGTGCCCAACAGCAAGGTCATCGAGTACTACCGTCGCCGCGCCGCTGGCGGTGTCGGCCTGATCGTCACCGAAGGCACCACCGTCGGTCATAAGGCCGCCAACGGTTACCCCAATGTGCCGCGTTTCTACGGCGAAGACGCCCTGGCCGGCTGGCAGAAAGTGGTCGAGGCGGTGCACGCCGAAGGCGGCAAGATAGTTCCGCAGCTGTGGCACGTGGGCAATGTGCGCAAACTCGGCACCGAGCCGGACGCCAGCGTGCCGGGCTATGGCCCGAGCGAGAAACTCAAGGAAGGCAATGTCGTGGTGCACGGCATGACCCAAGACGATATCCAAGACGTCATCGCCGCCTTCGCTCAGGCCGCCAAGGACGCTCAGCGCATCGGCATGGACGGCGTGGAAATCCACGGCGCCCACGGTTACCTGGTCGACCAGTTCTTCTGGGCCACCAGCAACCAGCGCAGCGACGAATACGGCGGCGATCTGGCCCAGCGTTCGCGCTTCGCCATCGAACTGATCCAGGCCGTTCGCGCCGCGGTCGGCCCAGACTTCCCGATCATCTTCCGCTTCTCGCAGTGGAAGCAGCAGGACTACAGCGCCCGTCTGGTGGAAACCCCGCAAGCGCTGGAAGCCTTCCTCAAGCCGCTCTCTGACGCCGGCGTGGATATCTTCCATTGCTCGACCCGGCGTTTCTGGGAGCCTGAGTTCGAAGGCTCGGACCTCAACCTGGCCGGCTGGACGCGCAAGCTCACCGGCAAGCCGACCATCACCGTCGGCAGCGTCGGCCTCGATGGCGAGTTCCTGCAGTTCATGGTCAACACCGACAAGGTCGCCGAGCCGGCCAGCCTGGAAAACCTGCTGGAGCGCCTGAACAAGCAGGAGTTCGA
>CAMPJN010000517.1 GCA_946886875.1 uncultured Pseudomonas sp. | reverse complement strand
CAATACGACATCACCGAGGCGCAACCGCAAAGCGTGCTCAGCGGCACGCTGATCGCAACGGACGAAACCACGAGCAATACGGCCAACACCAAGCCCGCGAGACAGGCGGCCAAACCGCTGGCGCGGGAAAAGCCCGACAAGGCCGAGCCCACGGCAGGCAGCGTACCGGCGCAACTGGCGCCCGAGTTGGCCACACTGGTGACGCAGCCGCCCAAGGGCAATTGGCTCTACGAGATCAAGTTCGACGGCTACCGCATGCTCGCGCGCATTAATGGCGGCGAAGTGCGGCTGTTCTCGCGCAACGGCAACAACTGGACCGCACGCTTGCCATTGCAGGCCGAGGCGATTGCCGCGCTGGGCCTGCATGACAGTTGGCTAGACGGTGAAATGGTCGCTCTCGACGAGCGCGGCCTGCCGGATTTTCAGGCACTGCAGAGCGCCTTCGATATCGGCCGCAGCCACAATATTCTCTATTACCTGTTCGATGCGCCTTATCTGAATGGTCTGGACCTACGCAGCCTGCCAGTCGAGCAGCGCCGCGCGGAGCTGCAAAAGGTACTGCGCGCGACGAAACCGCGCGGCTTGTTGCGCTTCTCCGAAGCCTTCGCCAGCGAATACCGCGACGTGATTGAAAGTGCCTGCGCCTTGTCCCTGGAAGGCTTGATCGGCAAGCGCATCGGCAGTCCCTATGTCAGTCAGCGCAGCACCGATTGGATCAAGCTCAAGTGCCGTCTGCGTCAGGAATTCGTGATCGTCGGCTACACCCGCCCGCAAGGCAGCCGTAGCGGCTTCGGCGCGTTGCTGCTGGCGGTCAACCCGCAGTTCGGCGAACCCGGCCTGCGCTATGCCGGGCGGGTCGGCAGCGGCTTCGATCAGCGCCTGCTGACGCAACTGCATGAGCAGCTGCGTCAGTTGGAACGCAAGCAGTCGCCGCTCGATGCGCCGCTGCGCGGCGCTCAGGCACGGGGTGTGCACTGGGTGGAGCCGCAATTGGTGGCCGAGGTGGAATTCGCCGAATGGACCCGCGAGGGCATCGTACGCCAGGCCAGCTTTATCGCCTTGCGCAGCGATAAGGCACCGAGCGACATCATCCGGGAACGTCCGCGCTCGCCCGTCGAGCTAGCGCCCTCGGGTGGCGACAGGCAAAGCACGGAGGATGAGGCGATGCAGGAGGACAGCAGACCAAGCAACACCACCAAACCGGTGGGCAAGGCGCAGGCTAGAGGGCTGGTCAAGGTCGCTGGCGTCAGCATCAGCAGCCCGGAGCGTTTGATCGACGCCCAGAGCGCTACGCACAAGCTCGAACTGGCGCAGTTCTACGCGCAGATCGACGACTGGATCATGCCGCACCTGCACAAACGTCCAGTTTCGTTGCTGCGGGCGCCCGATGGTGTGGCCGGCGAGCAGTTCTTCCAGAAACATGCCGAGCACATGAGCATTCCCAATATCAAACACCTGCCCGTCGAACTTGACCCCGGCCATGCGCGGTTGATGGAAATCAACCAACTCTCGGCGCTGATCGGCGCGGTGCAGATGGGCGCCATCGAGTTTCACACCTGGGGCGCCAACAGTGCGCGCATCGAAACCCCGGATCGCCTGGTGCTGGACCTCGACCCCGACCCCGCATTGCCCTGGCGCAGCATGCTCGAAGCGACCCGCTTGTGCTTATCGGTGCTCGATGAACTGGGCCTCGAGAGTTATCTGAAGACCAGCGGCGGCAAGGGTATCCACCTGATAGTGCCGTTGGCCCGGCATGCCGGCTGGGATGAAGTGAAGACCTTCGCCAAGGCGATCTCACAGTTTATGGCCCGGCAAATACCGGAGCGCTTCAGCGCCAAGATGGGACCGAAGAGCCGCATCGGCAAAATCTTCGTCGACTACCTGCGCAACCAGCGCGGCGCCAGCACCGTGGCCGCCTATTCGGTACGCGCACGCCCCGGTTTGCCGGTCTCGGTGCCGATCCGCCGCGAAGAACTGGACAACCTGCGCAGCGCCGCACAATGGCATATCGGCAACTTGCTCAACCGTCTCGACCACCTGCGCGACGACCCCTGGGCGGACTACAGCAACCGCCAACGCATCACCCGGGCGATGTGGCAAAAAGTTGGTGGGGAGGATGTGTAGATGGTGCGGGGGGCGCGCTCTGTTTGATCGTTCCCACGCTCCCGGGCCGTAGGTTGGGTTGAGGAGCGCAGCGACGAAGCCCAACGCGGTGTCTCAGAGTAAGGAAATTTGCCTGTGTCCCCTGTTGGGCTTCGCGCAGCTCAGCCCAACCTACGAGCTGGATACCGCCCCCGGATTGCATCCGGGCTACAAAAGCGCGCCGTGGGAGGCGCTTCAGCGGCGCGCTTTGATTTTTTCGCGGCTAAAGCCCATCCCACAGAAGCCTAGGGCACCGACACAGGGAATGATCGGTCCTGACGCGCAAAGCGACGATTCACCCTGAACCTACTCCCGCCCGGCTTAGTCCTGAGAGAAAGGCACTCAATCGGGAGAATCGTCATGACCGAGAAGCAAACCCTGCCGCCGCAGCATCAGGATCATCGTCCCGGCACCGAGGCGCAGATGCATCCGCAGCCGGTGTATATCAGCGACGATTACAAGGCCGCGGGCAAGCTGGCCGGTAAAGTGGCGATCATTACCGGCGCGGACAGCGGTATCGGCCGCGCCGTGGCCGTGCATTACGCCAAGGAGGGCGCCAATGTCGTGCTGCTTTACCTCAAGGAGCATGAGGACGCCGAGTTGACCCGTAGCGAGGTGGAGAAGTGCGGCGTCGAGGTGTTGTTGCATGCCGGTGATGTAGCCAGTGCGCAGTTCTGCCGCGAGGTAGTGACCGATACGCTGAATACCTGGGGCCGGGTGGACATCCTGGTCAATAACGCCGGCGAGCAACATCCGCAGGAGAGGCTCGAGGACATCAGCGAAGAGCAGTGGGAGCGCACTTTCCGCACCAATATATTCGCCATGTTCCAGCTGACCAAGGCGCTGTCGCCGCATCTGCAGGCCGGCGCCTGCATCATCAACACCACCTCGATCACCGCCTACAAGGGCAACCCGACGCTGCTCGA
>CAMPJN010000516.1 GCA_946886875.1 uncultured Pseudomonas sp. | reverse complement strand
CCAGGGCGCTTTCCAGTTGCGCTTCGCGCTCCAGTTGTTGGCCCAGGCGAAACAGCAGTTTGCTGCGCCGCGCGGCGAGAAAGGGCGTGTCGCAGTTTTGCGCATCTATCCGTTGCAGCACCTCGTTCAAAGGTTCGCCGGCTTCGAAGGCGTCGCGGCAGGCTTGCAGCTGCAGGTAGCAGTCGACGTCGCCGCGATGGCGGAATACCCGCGAGTTATCGCTCAACTCGACCTGCTCGTAGCGAAAGATGCCGAGGTCGGCGAGCACGAATTCCGTCCAATCCTGGCGCAGGTTGCCGAAGAACATCAGGCGTAAACGCTCGCACAATTCATGAATGCTCAGGCTGTAGACCTGTTCATCGAGATTCGGGCACCAGGCGGCGAAACTGCGCGGTTCGGGATGCAGGCTGCTCAGGTGTTCGAGCAGCTCGGTCTTCTTCAAGCCGCGCAGGGCACGGGCATCGAAGTGTTCGAGCAGTTCGTCCTTGCGCAGCAGGCTGAATACTTCGTGCGGTGTCAGTGCCTGCTCAGCGCTGATCAGCTCCGCGGCGAGCAGTGCTTGGGCAGCCGTGCGGGTGCAGCCGATTTCAGCGTATTCGAGTTTGCTGGCGCGAAAATGTTCGCCCTTGCGCATGATCATGCGTACCAGCAGGGCCTGGGCCGGCTGCGCCAGCTCGACGAAGCGACGCAGCAACGCCAGCTCATCGGCCAGCAACAGGTCGGCGTGACGCTGCTGCAGCCAGTTAAGGGCTTTGTGGAAGTTGTTCAGGTAGTAGAAGGGGTCGTCGAGTTGAAGCTGCATGGAAGCGCCGAATACTGTTTGCATGTACAGATATCAGTGCGCGAGCTGCCTGGCAATCCCAAGTTGATCAATGGCCGCCGGTGCAGCGGGATCGTTACTCGTCGAATACCAGGTTTTCCCGGTCGTCGTTGGCGCCGGCGTTGAGCAACGTCTGGGCTTCGTCCTCGGTGATAAGGGTTTTACCGACCGGGGTGCGGATGACCGACGCTCTCAGGGTTTTATCGGTGCTGATGGTGATATCGCTGATCGGCAATTGGTCCTGGCCGAATTTGGTATTGACGATGCAGATGCCTTTTTCCAGATCTATTGCAATGCTCATGTTGGCCCTCCAGGGGCTATTACTTCAGGTTTGGTGCCGTGTGATAGGGGTAATCGCCAACGCGCGCGCCTATGACCATTTCGCTGATCCAGGCGGTGAGTATCGAGGTGTAGGCCTCCTGGCAGCTGTCATGGCTGAGGGCGTGGTCGGCGCCGTCGAGGATGCGGTGGGTCAGCGAATGGGCACTTTCGAAAGCCGAGCGGTAACTCATGATGGTGGCGTGGGGTACGAAGTCGTCGTGCTCCGATTCGACGATCAGCACATCGCCGCGGAACTCGGCGCAAGCCGCCAGCGCACGATTGTCGCGGGGCGTCAGGCGGTTGCGGCGGTAGATCGCCAGTTTGGCGCGGTCCAGGTTATGTTTCGGCAAGTTCCAATCCTCATCCCAATACAGCGCCGGTACGCGCAAGGCCAGCCATTTGACTGGGCGCAGTTCGGTCAGGAAGGTCGACAGGTATCCGCCGTAGCTGCTGCCGATTACCGCAATGGCGCCGGGGTCGATATTCGGGTGGCTGGCCAGGTGGTCGTAGGCGGCGCAGATATCGGCCAGGCTGTGTTCGCGACTGATGCGGGTCTGCTGAATCTGGGTTCGCTCGTGCCCGCGCAGATCGAAGGTCAGGCACACGCACCCCAGCCCGGCGATGCCCTTGGCGCGCCCCAGGTCGCGCTGCTGGCTACCGCCCCAACCGTGGACGAAGAGAATTCCCGGCACCTTGTCGCCAGGCGTGAGAAAGGTGCCGGCAATCCGTTCGTTTTCCACCAGGATTTCTACGTTTTCGCTACGAGACATCGGCTTCTACCAGTGCAAATTTGGTGATGTGGCCAATGGCGGGGTCGTTGCCTTGATACAGCATGGTGGCGTGCGGCGGGGCCGTTGCGTGGCCATAACGCTCGTGGGTCGAGGCCCTGACGGATTGCAGTGCGGGGTCTTCGGCTAAGGCGCTGAGGCCGAGAACTTCTGCCGCGCTGGCGCCACCGACTCGCCAGGATTGCTCGAGCACCCCGGAGCGTCGATTGCCCTGGGCATCCAGCCCCTGGGCGACATCGTAATTGCGCCGCGAGGCAATGAAGTCGGGCAGGGTGGCCATGGCCGCGCGTTCGTAACTTTGCGCCTGGGCGATGGCCTTGCGGATGTGTTCTGGCGGCTGCAGGTCGAGCAGCGCATCGTAGTCGCCGCGCACCAGACGCACCGCCGAGCCGCCGTAGACCGAGACGCCGCCGTTGTCGCGGGTCAACTGCTGGGTGCCGTAGTAACTGACGGTCATGCCAGCGATGCTCACCTGGCCAACGCTGAAGGTAGCGACATCGCCCAGATCCTCTTCGAGCACCAGTCCCCAGCGGGCGATTTCGACTGGGTTTAATGGCGCCAGTGCGTCGATCAACTGCGCATTGCTGGCCACTCGGGTCTGATTTCGCCCGCCGGTGGCGCGCACCGGCTTTATCCGCAGCGGGCCGTGGCGCAACAACTGGATACCGGCTTGCAGCCCTTCATCCAGGCTGAATACCGTGTAGCCGCGCAAAACCGCGCCAGTGGCCAGCTGGCTGAAATCCAGCGGCCAGGCGTCGGGCCTCTGGGCGTCGGCGCTGAGCAATGGGTGGGTGATCGCTTTAGTGGCCATGAACGGCTGGCTGACCAGGCCGCCAAAGAAGTCCTCGTCTGAGTTGATGCCCAAGCCGCGGTGGTGTTCGCGCCCGACCAAGGTATCGCTGGGGATGAAGTACAAGGCCCGTTGCGCGTTCGCCTCGGGGTCGTAAGTGCCGAGAAAAGGGCAGTCGAGCAGCTGGGCGATCTTGATGCCGAGTGCTTGTTGGGTATGCCGCTCGTGCTCGCTGGATGTTTCGCTGGCGGGGAGCAACACAACCGCCGATCTGGCGTATGGCGTGGCGTCGTTATTCATGCGAAAGCCCCTTACTGGTGCGCAGGAAAAAGATGCCGCTCAATTGTTC
>CAMPJN010000515.1 GCA_946886875.1 uncultured Pseudomonas sp. | reverse complement strand
CTCGGCGTGCGCTTCTCCCTCGACGATTTCGGCACCGGCTTCTCCTCCTTCGTGCACCTGAACAACCTGCCGATCACCCTGCTGAAAATCGACAAGAGTTTCGTCGGCGGCATGGACAGCCGCGCGGAGAACCGCCAACTGGTTAAGGCAATGATCAACTTGGCGCACAACCTCAACCTGGAAGTGGTCGCCGAAGGCGTGGAAAACGCCGAGCAACTGTCGCTGCTGCGCCAATTCGGCTGCGACCAGGTGCAGGGCTTCCTGATCAGCAAGGCCCTGCCGCTGAACGACCTGGCGCGCTTTCTGGTGTTCGGCCAGCGCCAGCCGCTGCTCGGCTTGCTTAAGCCGTAGGTTGGGTTGAGTCGCGCAGCGACGAAGCCCAACAGGTGTAACGGATCAACAGCGCAGTTCTGCCGCCGTATCCCGTTGGGCTTCGCGTAGCTCAGCCCAACCTACATTCCCGCACCTAGGCTAAACAAGCCTGTTTCGCGGCGGGCGCTGGGCGTAGCAAACGCGCGGTCTTCCATTCGAAGCCCAGGGTCAGGCCGATCGCCGCGCATGCCAGGCCGCAGGCCATGCCCCACCACACGCCTTGCGCGCCCCAGCCGAGCGGGAAAGCCAGCAGCCAGGCCAGCGGCACACCGATCAGCCAATAGCAGACGAGACCGACGACGAAGGTGGTCTTGGCATCCTTGAGGCCGCGGATCGCGCCCATGGCGATGGTCTGGATGCCATCGAAAAACTCGAACCAGGCGGCAATCGCCAGCAAGCCCACGGCCAGTGTGACCACATCGGCAAAGGCCGGGTCTAGAGGATCGAGAAACAACCCCACCACCCACTGCGGCGCCAGCCAGAACAACGCGGCGAAACCCAGCATGCAACCGGCGCCGAGACCAATACCTAAACGCCCGGCGCGCTGCGCGTCGAGCAAACGGCCGGCGCCGAAATGTTGGCCGATGCGAAAGGTCACCGCATAGGAAATACCCACCGGCACCATAAAGGCCACGTACACCGACATGATCGCGATCTGGTGCGCGGCCAGTTCGACGCTGCCCAGGGCGCCCATGCACAGCGCGGCGAAGGCGAATAGCCCGGACTCCACCGCGTAGGTGCCGCCAATCGGCAAACCCAGGCGCAGCAGCTCTTTCAGCTCGCGCCAATCCGGGCGCCACAGGCCGCGCCACAGCGGGTAGCCGGCGTAGGCGCTATGCCGCAGCACATGCAAGGCCAGCAGCAACGCCATGGCATTCATCACCACTGCAGTGACCAGGCCGATGCCGGCCAGGCCAAGCTGCGGCAGGCCGAACCAGCCCTTGATCAGCGCGTAGTTGAGCACCCCGTTGGCCAGCGCACCGCCGATGCTGATGGTCATCACCGGGCCGGGCCGGCCGATGGCGCTGGTAAAGCCGCGTAGCGCCATAAATGTCATGTAGCCGGGCAGGGCGAACACCAGGGTGGCGAGAAACTGCATGGCACCGTCGACGTTCGCCGGCAATTGGCCGAATTGCAGCAGCGCTGGTTGCAGGTTCCACAATCCCAGGCCGGCCAGCAAAGCCAGGCCCCAGCCCAGCCATATACCGTTCTGGGTCAGGCGGGTGACTCCCGCGGCATCCCCGGCGCCATGGCGAATGGCGACTAGGTTGCCGACCGCAGCTATCACCCCGACGCAAAAGATCGACATAAAGGAATAGCTGGCCGCGCCCAGGCCGCCGCCGGCCAGGGCCGCGGGGCCGAGCAGGCCCATCATTACGGTGTCGGTGAACACCATTACGACATGCGCCAATTGCGCGGCGATCAGCGGGCCGGCGAGGCGCAGGATGGCCCGCAGCTCGTTACGAATGGGTTGCTTCATGATGAGTAGGGCTCAGTGATAGAGCTTGCCCGAGGTTTCCCGGCAAGCGGAGAATGGGGCCATTCTCTGGAGATTCACGGGCCGTCACAAAGGGAAAAAAGCGATGTATGACATGAGTCTAACTAATGGATAAGAATCGCCGCCTGGCGCCCTTGTATGCGCTGCGCGCGTTCGAAGCCGCGGCGCGTCACCGCTCCTTTACCCGCGCGGCGGACGAGTTGGCGATCAGCCAGAGCGCGGTGAGCCATCACGTGCGCACCCTGGAAGAGCACTTCGCCTGCCGCCTGTTCGAGCGCCTGGGCCGCAACCTGCAACTGACCGAACCGGCGCGCCTGCTGCTGCCGGGCCTGCGCGACGGCTTCGATGCCCTTGAGCGTGCCTGCACCACCCTGCGGGCGGACGATGGGGTGCTGCGTCTGAAAGCGCCTTCGACCCTGACCATGCGCTGGCTGTTGGCGCGCTTGTCGCGCTTCCGCTTGCAGAACGACGACATCGAAGTGCAGCTGACCAGCGCCTGGATGGACGTCGACAAGGTGGATTTCCAGCACGAGCCGTTCGACTGCGCGGTGTTGCTGGGCAACGGCGAATTCCCGGACGAGTGGGGCAGCACGCTGTTGTTCGCCGAATGGCTGATTCCGGTCTGCGCCCCCGAGGCGGCGTGCGACGGACCTTGGGATCTGACCCGCTTGCAAGGCGCCGAACTGGTGCACCCGACCCCGGATCGCCGCGATTGGCGCCAGTGGCTGCAGGCCATGGGGCTGGCCGAGCAGGTGCCGCTCAAGGGCGGCCAGGTATTCGATACCCTGGAACTGGGCATGGTCGCCGCGGCTCGGGGCTATGGCGTGTCGATCGGCGATCTGGTGCTGGTCGCCGAAGACGTCGCCCAGGGCCGCCTCGGCCTGCCCTGGCCCTGTGCGGTACCCAGCGGCTGCAGCTATTACCTGGTCTGGCCCAAGGCGCGGCGCGGCCAGGAACGCTACCTGCGCTTGCGCGATTACCTGGTCGGCGAAGTGGCGGCGATGCAGCTGCCGGAGGTGCGGCGCGTCTGAGGCGGGTGTCGGCCGCTCAGCCCTGCGGGTTGCCGCGGTATTGCAAGGCTTCGGCCAGATGGCTGCGGGCGATTTGCTCGGTCTGTTCGAGGTCGGCGAGGGTGCGCGCGACCTTGAGAATGCGGTGGGCGGCGCGCAGCGACAGGCCCAGGCGCTCGCAGGCGCTTTCC
>CAMPJN010000514.1 GCA_946886875.1 uncultured Pseudomonas sp. | reverse complement strand
TCCCAGCTGAGCTATAGCCCCATCTCAAGGACGGGGCGCATCTTAAGTGCGCCCCAGGGCACTGTCAACAAAATTTTGGCCGAAGCCCTGATTCTTTCTGCTGACAGAACAATCACTTACCCCACCCACCGGCAACAGGCCGATCAGCCAATCGTCGCCAGGAGTTTTTCCCATTCTTTGTTTTCTTTCTTCGACACACCGCCGAGCAGCTCGATGGCCTGACGCAGACGGAAACGAGTGAGGTCCGGACCGATGATTTCCATGGCGTCGAGCACCGATACCGAGCTGGCCTGACCGGTAATTGCGGCAAACATCAGCGGCATGGCGTCGCGCAGTTTCAATTCCAGGTGTTCGACCACGGTCTGGATACAGCCGGTGATCCTGTCCTTTTCCCACTGACGCAAGGCTTCGAGTTTCCACAGGATCAACTGCATGACCTGACGCACCTGATCGGCCGACAGTTTCTTGCTCTCGAACAGCTTGGCATCGGGATTGACGCCGCCAGCGAAGAAGAAGCCGGCCAGCGGCGCGATCTGACTGAAGGTCTCGACCCGGCCTTGCACATGGGGCGCGATCTGCATCAGGTAGTTACTGTTGAACGCCCACTTCTGCGCACCAGCGGCGAATTCCTCGACGCTCAGTTCGCGCATCCACTGGCCGTTGAGCCAGGACAGCTTCTCCAAGTCGAAGATCGGCCCACCCAGGGAAACACGGTTGATATCGAAGTGTTCGATCATCTCGTCGAGGCTGAACTTCTCGCGCTCGTCCGGCATCGACCAGCCCATGCGGCCGAGGTAGTTGAGCATCGCCTGGGGCAGAAAGCCCATGCGCTCGTAGAAGGTGATCGAAGTCGGGTTCTTGCGCTTGGACAGCTTGCTCTTATCCGGGTTACGCAGCAGCGGCATGTAGCACAGCTGCGGTTTTTTCCAGCCGAAGTATTCGTACAACAGGATCAGCTTGGGTGCCGACGGCAGCCATTCTTCGCCGCGCAGCACGTGGGTGATGCCCATCAGATGGTCGTCGACCACGTTGGCCAGGAAGTAAGTCGGCAGGCCATCGGTCTTCATCAGCACCTGCATGTCCATCCGATCCCAAGGGATCTCGACCTCGCCACGCAGCATGTCGGGCACCACGCACACGCCTTCGCTCGGCACCTTCATGCGCACCACGTTGGGCTCGCCAGCCGCCAGGCGCTGCTGCACTTCATCGGCGGAAAGATGCATGCAGTGGCCGTCGTAACGCGGGGTCTGCTTGGCCTCCATCTGCTCGGCGCGCAGCTTGTCCAGGCGTTCGGCGCTGCAGAAGCAGTGGAAGGCATGGCCGTTTTCCACCAGCTCGGCGCTGTACTTCTGGTAAATATGCCCGCGCTCGCTCTGCCGATAGGGGCCGTGCGGGCCGCCGACGTCCGGGCCTTCGCTCCACTCGATACCCAACCAGCGCAGGGCGTCGTAGATCTGCTGTTCCGACTCGCGGGTCGAGCGAACCTGGTCGGTGTCTTCGATACGCAGGATAAATTCGCCACCATGCTGACGGGCAAAGCACAGGTTGAACAAAGCGATATAGGCGGTGCCTACGTGCGGATCGCCGGTGGGCGACGGCGCGATACGGGTACGGACGGTGGTCATGGCGGCTCTCAGACAGGCAAAGCGGATTAAATCGAGGCGGCGATATTAACAGGCTGGCCGCCGCCGGCTCCAGCAAGCACGGCGCCCCTCCCACACAAATCCCCCGCCCACATTCAACCAATCACACCTGCAACAGCCGCTCACGCAGCTTGTGGATCTCGTCGCGCAGCTGCGCCGCGGCTTCGAATTCCAGATCCCGTGCCAGTTGGTACATCTTCTCTTCCAGCTGGCGGATGCGCTTGGCGATCTCGCTCGGCGAGCGCAGTTCGTTCTCGTAACGCGCGCTTTCTTCCGCGGCCTGGGCCATGCCTTTACGTTTCTTGCTACGCGAGCCGGGTACGGTGGCGCCTTCGAGGATGTCCTGAACATCCTTGAATACGCCCTTAGGAGTGATGCCATTGGCTAAGTTGAAGGCGATCTGCTTGTTGCGTCGCCGCTCAGTTTCGCCGATGGCACGCTCCATCGAACCGGTCATGCGATCGGCATAGAGAATCGCCCGACCGTTGAGGTTACGCGCGGCGCGACCGATCGTCTGGATCAGCGAACGCTCGCTGCGCAGGAAGCCCTCCTTATCCGCATCTAGAATCGCCACCAGCGACACTTCCGGCATATCCAGGCCTTCGCGCAGCAAGTTGATCCCGACCAGCACATCGAAGGCGCCGATACGCAGATCACGAATGATCTCGACCCGCTCCACCGTATCGATATCCGAATGCAGATAGCGCACCTTGGCGCCATGATCGGCCAGGTAGTCGGTCAGATCCTCGGCCATGCGTTTGGTCAGGGTGGTGACCAGCACCCGCTCCTCCAGCGCCACGCGCTTCTTGATCTCCGAGAGCAGATCGTCGACTTGAGTCAGGGCAGGACGCACTTCGATCTGTGGATCGACCAGCCCAGTGGGGCGCACCACCTGCTCGATCACCCGCCCGGCATGCTCGGCTTCGTAGTTGCCCGGCGTCGCCGAAACGAAGATGGTCTGCGGGCTGGCCGCCTCCCATTCCTCGAAGCGCATCGGCCGGTTGTCCAGCGCCGAAGGCAGGCGGAAGCCGTATTCGACCAGGGTTTCCTTGCGCGAACGGTCGCCCTTGTACATGGCGCCGACCTGCGGCACTGAAACGTGGGATTCGTCGATCACCAGTAGCGCCTGATCCGGCAGATAGTCGTACAGCGTCGGCGGCGCCTCGCCCGGCCCGCGCCCGGAGAGATAGCGCGAGTAGTTTTCAATGCCGTTGCAGTAACCCAGCTCGAGAATCATCTCCAGATCGAAGCGGGTACGCTGTTCCAGACGCTGCGCCTCCACCAACTTATTGTTGCTGCGCAGGTATTCCAGGCGCTCGGCCAGCTCGACCTTGATTTTCTCCACCGCTTCCAGCAACACCTCACGCGGCGTCACGTAGTGGCTCTTGGGGTAGAAGGTGAAGCGCGGCAGCTTGCGGATCACCTCGC
>CAMPJN010000513.1 GCA_946886875.1 uncultured Pseudomonas sp. | reverse complement strand
GCGGATTCTCTTTCTGTTCGGCAACCCCGACGCCATGCGCCGTGGCGAGCGTTATCTCGAGCAGGACATCAACCGTCTGTTCAATGGCCGGCACGAGCAATACACCGGTGTCGAAGCGATACGCGCCTGCGATCTCGAACACCTGGCCGCGACCTTCTTCAGCAAACCCGGGCGCACCCGCCTGCACTACGATCTGCACACCGCCATCCGTGCATCGAAGATCGAGCAGTTCGCCCTCTATCCCTGGCAGGAAGGCCGCCCGCGTAGCCAGCGCGAACTGGCGCGCCTGCAAGCGGCGGGCATCGAAGCGGTGCTGCTGCACAATAAAAGCTCGATCACCTTCAGCGCCTACACCTATTCCCAGCTGGGCGTCGAAGCCTTCACCCTGGAGCTGGGCAAGGCAAGGCCGTTTGGGCAGAACGAGGCGGTCAATCTGGACCTGCTCGAACAGAGTCTGCGCGACCTTATCCAAGACCGCGAAATCGACGGACGCGACGCTGCGGGCACCGAAGCCGGCGGCGACAAGGCGCCGGGCAATGGCCTGGGCAACATGCAGCTGTTCGCCGTGGCGCGCGAGATCATCAAGCGCAGCGACGAGTTCCAGATGCACCTGCCGGCCGATATCGAAAACTTCAGCGAATTGCCGATCGGCTATCTGCTCGCCGAAGACCTGGCCGGCACCCGTTGGGTGGTGGACGAGCCGGGCGCGCGAATCATCTTCCCCAACCCCAAAGTGAAAAACGGCCTACGCGCCGGCATCCTCATCGTCCCAGCCGAGGGTGTGCAGCTGGCGTAAGCAGCGCGTGAACCTGTAGCCCGGATGCAATCCGGGAAGCGACGGTGGCCGCACAATTTTTTCTCCCGGATTTCATCCGGGCTACGATTCAGCACCAACCTACCGAAGCTTTGCCTATCACTGGCGCCCCGACGGCGAGCACCATCTGTCCTGGTGCCATTGCCCCTTATCTGTACCTTGTTCGCCTACCCGCGGCGTTCTAGCATCGGGCTTTTCACCTCGTTAAGGAAAACCGCCCCATGCCCGTTATCGACCTGCGCAGCGACACCGTCACCCAGCCGACCGAGGGCATGCGCGAGGCCATTCTCGCCGCCGAGTTGGGCGATGACGTTTATGGTGAAGACCCCACGGTCAACCGCCTGGAGCAGTACCTGGCCGCGGAGCTGGGGCTCGCCGCCGGCCTGTTCGTGCCCACCGGCACCATGAGCAACCTGCTCGGGTTGATGGCCCATTGTCAGCGTGGCGACGAATACATCGTCGGTCAGCAGGCTCACACCTATAAATACGAAGGTGGTGGCGCCGCGGTGCTCGGCTCGATCCAGCCGCAGCCGATCGAAGGCGAAGCCGATGGTTCGCTGGACCTTGCTAAGGTCGCGGCAGCGATCAAGCAGGACGACTTCCACTTCGCCCGTACCCGACTGCTGGCGCTGGAAAACACCATGCAGGGCAAGGTGTTGCCGCTGGAATACCTGGCGGCCGCCCGCGAGATGACTCACAAACACGGCTTGGCCCTGCATCTCGACGGTGCGCGCATCTACAACGCGGCGGTCAAACAAGGCGTGGCGGTGCGGCAGATCGCCCAGTATTTCGACTCGGTTTCGGTGTGCCTGTCCAAAGGCCTGGGCGCGCCAGTGGGTTCGGTGTTGTGTGGCAGCACCGAGCTGATCGGCAAGGCGCGACGCCTGCGCAAGATGGTCGGCGGCGGCATGCGCCAGGCTGGTGTGCTGGCCGCTGCTGGCCTCTATGCATTGCAGCATCAGGTGGAACGCTTGGCGGAGGATCACAGCAACGCCGAACGTCTGGCGGCTGGGCTGCGCGAGCTGGGCTATCAGGTCGAACCGGTGCAGACCAATATGGTTTACGCCCAGGTCGGCGACCGCGCCGGCGCATTGAAAGCCTGCTGCGCCGAACGCGAAATCAAACTGACAGCCGCACCGCGTTTGCGCATGGTTACCCATATGGATGTTAGTGCCGAGGATATCGAACGGGTGATCCAGGCGTTTGCAGCCTTCCGGCGATAGGCTAGGTCGACCCTGTAGGAGCCAGCTTGCTGGCGATAGCACTGGCATGATCGCCAGCAAGCTGGCTCCTACAGGCTATGCGGCTGGTGATCAGTCTGGCCGCTTGAATACGTCACGCTAAAACCCCCATGTGGCAATTTGCTAGCCGGCATAGCCCCCATCTATCAATAAAGGCACTAGCCCCATAGCCCAGGCCCGATATAATGCGGCCCTTTGCCGGCTTTGCCGTGGCCGCCTGTTTCCGTGGATGATCCTATGAAAAGCGCAGAAATCCGTGAAGCCTTCCTCAGCTTCTTCGAAGAGAAGGGGCACACCCGTGTCGCTTCCAGCTCCCTGATTCCGGGCAACGATCCAACGCTGCTGTTCACCAATGCCGGGATGAACCAGTTCAAGGACTGCTTCCTCGGCCTGGAGAAGCGCGCCTACACCCGCGCCGCGACCAGCCAGAAATGCGTGCGCGCCGGCGGCAAGCACAACGACCTGGAAAACGTCGGCTACACCGCGCGCCACCACACCTTCTTCGAAATGCTGGGTAACTTCAGCTTCGGCGACTATTTCAAGCGCGACGCCATCCACTTCGCCTGGGAATTCCTCACCGGTGACAACTGGCTGAAGCTGCCCAAGGAAAAGCTCTGGGTCACGGTCTACGCCACCGACGACGAGGCCTACGATATCTGGACCAAGGAAGTCGGTGTACCGGCTGAGCGGATGATCCGCATCGGCGACAACAAGGGCGCGCCTTACGCCTCCGACAACTTCTGGACCATGGGCGACACTGGCCCCTGCGGCCCCTGCACCGAGATCTTCTTCGACCACGGCGAGCATATCTGGGGCGGCCCGCCCGGCTCGCCAGAAGAAGACGGTGACCGCTATATCGAGATATGGAACAACGTATTCATGCAGTTCAACCGGACTGCCGATGGCGTGCTGCACCCGCTGCCGGCACCGAGCGTGGACACTGGCATGGGCCTGGAGCGCATCAGCGCGGTGCTGCAGCACGTCAACTCGAACTACGAGATCGACCTGTTCCAGAGCCTGCT
>CAMPJN010000512.1 GCA_946886875.1 uncultured Pseudomonas sp. | reverse complement strand
CTCCCAGGCTGTGGCGAACGCTGGCGGCCCGCTCCTGGGCGGCGCTGACGATCTGGCCGATGCGCTGCGCGCCGGCCACGTCTATCGGTTGGCCGATCGGCAGCTGCAGCACCTTGGCGCACAGCGCCTCGGTCACCGGCAGGCGTTCGCCCGCCTGCGGGTAAAGCTGGTCATAGGGCGTACAGCGATGGATACCGGGATAGAAATAGCGCCGCGCCAACACGTTCTCCGCGCGCAACACTGCCTGTAGCTCATCACGGCTGAGGCCGAAGTGTTCAGCATCGATTTCGCAAACCACATATTGGTAATTGGTCGTGCTCACCGCCTGCGGTTCGATCAGACGCAAGCCCGGCAAACCAGACAAGGCATCGCGGTAGGCGGCGAAAATGCCCCGGTTGCGTTCGAGGGTCTGGGCGAAGTTATCCAGGCTGAGCAAGGCGATGGCCGCCTGGGCCTCGGACATGCGGCCGTTGGCGGTACGGCTGACGTGTACCGGGTGCCCGGCGCCGTAACTGCTGCGGATATTGCGCAAGCGCGCGGCCAGTTCATCGTCGTTGGTACATACGCAACCGCCTTCGGCGGCACTCAACACCTTGGTGGCGTGGAAGGAAAACACTTCGAGGGCGCCGAAGTTGCCGACCGCCCTGCCCTGCACCGCGCAACCGAAGGCATGGGCCGAGTCGTAGTAGAGCGGCACGCCGCGCCTATCGGCAAGCTGGCGCAGCTGGTCCTGAGCGCAGACGTCGCCCCACAGATTGACCGCCAATATGGCGCTGACGTCGTTGTCTTCCAGCAATTCTTCCACCCGTGCCGGGTCGAGCTGATGGGTCAAAGGATCGACGTCGCAGAACAGCGGCTCCAACCCCGCCCAGGTCAGCGACTGCGAGGTGGCGATAAAGGAGAACGCCGGGGTGATCACCTTGCCGCGCAGACCGAGGGCATCGGCGGCCATCAACAGGCCGATGGTGGCGTTGGTGACGCAAATGGCGTGGCGCACGCCAAGACGCTCCTGCAACACCTGCTCCAGTTGCTGGGTCAGCGGCCCCTGATTGGTGTAGTACTGACGCTCGAAGATGCCGCGCATGGCTGCTTCATAGGCGGACCATTCGGGGAAATACAGCTGGCCGACCGGCAGCGGCTGCTCGAACGCCGGCGTGGCGCCGAGGATGGCGAGTTCGACGGCGCTCATACGGCAACCCTCTGGCGCAGTTCGGCGGCATGGGCATGGACAAAGCCCAGCATGGCGACAATGGCGTGGATGTCCTGCTCGTCGACGAAATGTCCGCAGGGCAGCAGCACAAAGCGTTCGGCGAGCCGCTCGGTCACCGGCAGCGAGCCGCCGATGGTCGGGTAATCGGTGGGTTTCTGATGCAGCGCCGGCGAATAATAGGCGCGGGCGAGAATGCGTTCGGCGTTGAGCAGGCTCAGGGTCTGCGCCCTGGGCAGCGGCCAATCGTCGAGCAGTTCGATCAGGATGTTCTTGAAGCCGCTCCGCTCGCTTTCGTCGAACTCGACCAGGCGCACACCCTGCAGGCCCGCCAATTCCTGGCGATAAGCCAGGTAACGCTCGCGGTTGCGAGCCACCTGGGCGTCCAAGCCATCTAGCCCGGCCAGGGCCATGGCCGCGTGCACCTCGTTGAGCTTGGCGTTCATGCCCAGTTCCTGCACGTTGTCCGGGGTGTAGAAACCGAAGCCGCGCATGCGCACCAGTTTGGCCGCCAGCTCGGCGTCGTTGGTGGTGATATAGCCGCCCTCGAAGCCATTGAGCAGCTTGCTCGCATGCAGGGAGAAGCACTCGGCCCGACCGAAGCTGCCAACCTTGCGCCCGGCATAGGTTTCATAGACCGACTCGACGGCGTCGATAAACAGCGGAATACCGCTCTCCTCGGCTAGCGCTTCCAGCCCGACTGCATCGCAGCAGTTCATGATCGGGTGCACGCCGAGGATCAAGGCGGTCTGCTCGTTCAGATGCGGGCGCACGGTGTCGGCACTCAGCGCCAGGGTCTGCGGATCGACTTCGCAGAAGCGCGGCACCAGATCGGCCCAGGCCGCCACATCGGCCATGCGCCTGTAAGTCAGCGAGGGCATGACGATCTCCCGCCGCCCCGGCAGCGCCAGGCATTTGATCGCCAGCACCAGCGCCCAGAAGCCGCTGCAAAAGGTCACGCAATGGCTGGTCTGGTGGAACTCGGCCAGGCGTCGCTCCACCTGCTGCACCAGCGGCCCGTTGTTGGTGAATTGGTGCGCCTCGTAGAAGGTGCGCGAATACTCCAGGAAACGCTCGAAATCCGGTTGAACCAGGCTCGAAGTCGAGCGCGGCAGGTCGAACAGCGGCTGGCCGCCGAACAGCGCCAGCTCATCGCAGCTGGACTTGGCCGTCATGGGCGCGCGCGCTCAAGCAAAGCGTCGTAGCGGTAGTGCGCCGTGTAGAAGCCCTTGGGCATACGCTGGATATGCGCCTGCCAGCCGCAGTCGGCGGCCAGTTGGCAGAACTCCTCGGCGCTGCGCCAGATACCGATTTTCGAGTCGTGGTGCTTGAGCTCGGCTGTGTGGTCGCGGCCATCGGTGTAGAAATCCTGATGCCGCTCGAGATCCGGCAGATTGCCGATAAACACCCGCTCGACCTGGCTGTAATCACGGCACAGCCTGGTCAGCACCAGACGCGCGGTGGCCTCGGGAAAATACGGGAAGCTGCCGTAGCACAGCACCTTGGTGAAACGCGCCGGGTCGCTCTCGGCGACTATGTATTCGCCAACGTCGGCCAGATCGAAACGACGCAGCGGCAGCTGCTCGAAATAGCGCTTGGCCACTTCGATCAGCACCTCGGAATAGTCCACGCCATAGACTTCGGCGCAGTCATCGAAGAAGTAGCGCGACAGCGCGCCATTACCGCAGGCCAGATCCAGCAGGCGGTCGCCGGGCTGGAAGGCCAGCGCATTCTTGATGGTCGCGACTATCAGTTGAATCTGCTCTTCCGAAACCGGCTGGCCATTGACCGACCGCTTGATCTGCCCCCAGAAGTCGTCGGGAGCTAGGGTTTTCGGATATTCCTTGAAATCTGATTCCACGGGAGTTCACC
>CAMPJN010000511.1 GCA_946886875.1 uncultured Pseudomonas sp. | reverse complement strand
TCATGAGCCACGCCCCTCTCGTCCTGGTCGACGGTTCCTCGTACCTGTACCGCGCCTTTCACGCCCTGCCGCCGCTGACCACCTCCAAGGGCTTGCCCACCGGAGCGGTCAAGGGTGTGTTGAATATGCTCAAGAGCCTGCGCAAGCAGTATCCGGACAGCCCCTTCGCGGTGGTGTTCGATGCCAAGGGCGGGACTTTCCGCGATGAGCTGTTCGCCGAGTACAAGGCCAATCGCCCGTCGATGCCGGACGAGTTGCGCGTACAGGTCGAGCCCTTGCACGCCAGCGTCAAGGCACTGGGTTTCCCGCTGCTATGCGTGGACAACGTCGAGGCCGACGACGTGATCGGCACCCTGGCCCGCCAATGCGCAGCCGAGCACCGTGACGTGGTGATCTCCACCGGCGACAAGGACATGGCGCAACTGGTGTGCAAGCACGTGACCCTGGTCAACACCATGACCGGCAGCGTTTACGACATCGAGGGTGTGAGGACGAAATTCGGCGTCGGCCCGGAGCTGATCATCGATTTCCTCGCGCTGATGGGCGACAAGGTCGACAACATCCCCGGCGTGCCCGGGGTCGGCGAAAAAACCGCCCAGGGCCTGCTGGTCGGCCTCGGCGGCGGCCTCGATGTGATTTACGCCAACCTCGACAAAGTACCGACACTGCCAATCCGCGGCGCCAAGACGCTGCCGGCCAAGCTCGAAGAACACCGCGACATGGCCTACCTGTCCTATCAACTGGCGACCATCAAACTCGACGTGCCGCTGAATATCGAGATCGAATCGCTGCACCCCGGCGCGGCCGATGTGCCGGCGCTGATCGAGCTGTACGCCGAACTGGAGTTCCGCAGCTGGCGCGACGAGTTGCTGCGCCAGCAGCAGGCGAGCGCCGCCAAGGCCGTGGTCGCCGCGCCCGCCGCCGATCTGTTCGCCCTGACACCCAGCGCCAATGCCAGCGCCACCCTAGCAGTGGAATCCGTGGTTGCCGTGGAAACGCCGCAGGCGATCCCGGCGCCCAGCCTTGGCGACTATCAGCTGGTGCTGGAACAGGCGCAGTTCGATGCCTGGTTGGCCAAGCTCAACGACGCCGAACTGATCGCCTTCGACACCGAAACCACCGGCCTGGATGCCCAGCAGGCACAGCTGGTGGGCTTGTCGTTCGCGGTCAAGGCCGGCGAGGCGGCCTATATTCCGGTCGCCCACTCCTATATGGGCGTGCCGACGCAGCTGGATCGCGATGCGGTGCTACTCGCGTTGCAACCGATCCTCGAAGACCCGCGCAAGGCCAAGGTTGGCCAGCACGCCAAGTACGATATCAATATCCTCGCCAACGCCTCGACGCCGATTAGCGTGCAGGGCGTGGCCTTCGACACCATGCTCGAATCCTATGTGCTGGACTCCACCGCCACCCGCCACGACATGGACAGTCTGGCGCTGAAGTATCTCGATCACAGCACCATCCGCTTCGAGGATATCGCCGGCAAAGGCGCCAAACAGCTGACCTTCGACCAGATCGATCTGGCCCAGGCCGCGCCCTATGCCGCCGAGGACGCCGACGTGACCCTGCGCCTGCACCAAACCCTGTGGGCCAAGCTGGAAGCGGAGCCGGGTCTGGCCAAAGTCTTGCGCGAAATCGAAATGCCGCTGGTGCCGGTGCTGGCGCGCATCGAGCGTCAGGGCGCGCTGGTCGATGCCAAACTGCTCGGCCTGCACAGCGTTGAACTCGGCGAAAAGCTGGTGGAGCTGGAGCGCCAGGCATTCGATATCGCCGGCGAGGAATTCAATCTGGGTTCGCCCAAGCAGCTCGGGGTGATCCTTTACGAAAAGCTCGGCCTGCCGATCATCAGCAAGACCGCCAAGGGCCAGGCATCGACCGCCGAAGCGGTATTGGCCGAATTGGCCGAGCAGGATTTCGAGCTACCCAAGGTACTGATGCAGTACCGCAGCCTGAGCAAGCTGAAAAGCACCTACACCGACCGCCTGCCGGAGCAGATCAACCCGCGCACCGGGCGCATCCACACCAGCTATCACCAGGCGGTAACCGCCACCGGACGCCTGTCGTCCAGCGACCCGAACCTGCAGAACATTCCGATCCGCACCGCCGAGGGCCGGCGTATCCGTCAGGCTTTCGTCGCACCCAAAGGCTACAAACTGCTGGCCGCGGACTACTCGCAAATCGAGCTGCGAATCATGGCTCACCTGGCCCAGGACGAGGGCTTGCTCGACGCCTTCCGCCACGACCGCGACGTGCACCGCGCCACAGCCGCCGAGGTGTTCGGCGTGCCCTTGGACGAGGTCAGCGGCGATCAACGGCGTAGCGCCAAGGCGATCAACTTCGGCCTGATCTATGGCATGAGCGCCTTCGGCCTGGCCAAGCAGATCGGCGTCGACCGCAAGCAATCCCAGGCCTATATCGACCGTTATTTCCTGCGTTACCCGGGCGTGCTGGCCTATATGGAGCGCACCCGCGAGCAGGCCGCCCAGCAAGGTTATGTCGAGACCCTGTTCGGGCGCCGCCTGTACCTGCCAGACATCAATGCGAAGAATCAGGCCCTGCGCAAGGGCGCCGAACGTACTGCGATCAATGCGCCGATGCAGGGCACCGCGGCGGACATCATCAAACGCGCGATGATTGCCGTGGACGGCTGGCTGAGCGAATCGGCGCTGGATGCCAAGGTGATCCTGCAGGTTCATGACGAACTGGTGCTGGAGGTGCGCGAAGACCTGGTCGAGCAGGTACGCGAGCAGGTCAAGCTGCTGATGAGCAGCGCCGCCGAGCTGGATGTGCCGCTGCTGGTTGAAGTGGGGGTCGGCGACAACTGGGATGAGGCGCATTGACGGATGCCGCGCGGGGCTCGCAGGCCAAGGGATAAAGCGTCGCGCCTTTATCGCCAAAATTTTCTGAGCCCGCGCTGAACTTTGCTTTTACAGCGGCGGTCAGAACTTGTGAATGGCCCGCAAAGCCTTCAATGCTCCTTTGTTGTGTTAAGTGTTGGCAGATCATCTGAACCCCGCCCTAGCGGTTCAGACCTTAAACCCCGAACTTCTCCCTCCCCATATGAAGTTCGGGGTTTTTTTTG
>CAMPJN010000510.1 GCA_946886875.1 uncultured Pseudomonas sp. | reverse complement strand
GCGAAGTACTGGCCGTGGTTGCGTTTGATATCCAGCACCTGCATCAGGTAATAGCCGCAGGCCGCGCTGATGAAGCGGCCGATCTCGAAGCGGATGCGCACCGCGCCCATGTCCTCCTCGTCGATCAGCTGGCGCAAGCCCTGGCAGAACAGCGCCCAGTCGAACGAGCGCTGGGTATCCTGATAGTTGATGCCCATGCCACCGCCGACGTTGAGCAGCGACAACGGCAACCGATGCTCCGCGCACAGCGCACGAAAGCTGCGCATATAGCTGCGGATCAGTTGCAGGTGGGCGGCGACGTCCAGCTGATGGGACAACAGATGGAAATGCAGGCCCTGCAACTTCAGCCAGGGCTCGTCGCGCAATAGTGCCAGCGCTTCGCTCAGTGCCGCCTCGTCCAGGCCGAAGGGTGTGGGTTTGCCACCCATCACCAGGCGGCTGTCCGGCGCTTCGGCGAGTTTCAGGTTTAGTCGCAGCAGCACCGGCGCACGCCTACCCTGGGCGGCGGCGATGCGCGCCAGGCGGCGCAGTTCGTTGAGGCTTTCGACATGGAAGGCATCGATGCTGCAGTCCATGGCCGCCGCCAGTTCGCTGTCGAGCTTGCCGGGCCCGCCGAAGATCAGCGGCTGCTCCGGGCACTGCTGATACAGCCAGCGCAGCTCGCCGCCGGAAGCCGCTTCGAAGCCATCCACCAGCGGCGCCAGGGTGTGCAGGATCGGCGCTTCGGGGTTGGCCTTGGCGGCATAGAACAGCTCGCAGTTGGCCGGTAGCAGGGCGCGCATGGTGCGGACATGCTTGGCCAGCGCGTCGAGGTCATACAGGTAGGCGCACAGAGGCTCCTGCTGCTGGGTGCGCAAGCGGGCGATGGCCTGCTCGATCCGTGGCGGCAGGCTCATGCTTGTTGCCCCAGGCGCGCGGCGGTCAGCGGGTTGGGCAGGGCGGTGTAACCGGCCTCACGGTCGGCGCGCAACAGCAGGCGGGTCATGAAGTTTTCCTTGCTCGGCAGCGGCGCGCCGGCGCACAGCTCGCGCAGGGCGTGCGGGTCGCCGAGCTGCCGGCATTGGCGTTCCAGCAGTTCGGCGATCCGCCGCCACAGGCGCTTTTCCAGGTCGGCGTCGGTGCCGGCCAGGTGGAAGATCGCCTCGCCCAGGTTATTCACCAGGGTGCAGTAGGCCACGCGTTTCCAGGCCTTGTCGGCGCTGTAATACAGCGAGGCGCGGGTGCGCTCGTCGAGGTGGTCGAGTTGCTCGGGTGTCCAGTGCTCGGGCACCAGCTTGGTGCCTTCGAGGTCACGAATCCATACGCGGCAGGGCAGGCCGTCGGCGTCGAAGCCGAGCAGGGTGTTCTGCAGGTGCGGTTCCAGCACCACGCCGCGGCGGAACAGGCAATGCAGCACGCCGCCGAGCAATTGTTCGGCATAACCGTCGAGCCAGCGCAGGGCGGCTTCGGCGTAGTCGACGCCAAGCCGCGCGGCATAGCCTTGCACCTGGGCCTGGCAGACGCTGTGGCCGTCCAGGCTCCAGGTAAACAGCGCCATCGCCACCTGCGGTCGGTAGCGTTGGCGGCTGGCCGCGTCGAGGTTCTGCCGGTAGAGGATGCCGAAGCATTCGGTGACTTCGCGGGCCTGTTCCAGGCTGCCGAGTGCGCTCAGGTCGAGGGTGCTGGCGGCCGGTTCTGGCATCAGCTCGAAGCCCGGCTGCAGCTCGGCCAACTCGTCCATCAGCGGCTGCAGCAGTTGGGTCAGGGCGACCGCGCTGTCCAGCTCGTACCAGGCATTCTTGCGCACGCAGTTGGTCAGCCGCACATGTACCGAGAATTTGAGGAAGTAGGCCAGGTCGGGGTGATAGAGGGTGCGCACCGAGGAGGTCGGGTACAGCGCCAGGCCCTGTTGCCCGAGGTGCTCGAGCAGGCCGAGCTGCTGAGCGCGGCGCACCAGCGGGTCGGCCAGCACACGTTCGACTTCCCAGGGGTGGCAGGGGTAGAGATCGTCGCGCCCGCACAGCTGCTGCAGGGTCGCGCGCGGGTTCTGGCCTTGATGGCGGATCAGCGCCGGATCGACGCGGAACCAGTGCAATGCGAACTGCGCGCCGACTTCCGGCGAGCAGGCCAGCAGGTCGGCGTGGGAAACGCCTTCGCGGCTTTTCGGCGTCGGGTGCAGGGCATGCCCCCAGATCTGGTGCTGCTCCGAGGCCAGCAGACTGTCGCTGGGCTCCTGGTTGGCGGCGCCGGCATGGCGCAAGAAGGTCCGGGTGATCTGCAGGCTGTTGTCGATCTGTTGCAGCAGTTCGCCGTGACGCTCCGGGCCGTTCAGCGGCGCGAGCAACAGCCGCGCCAGTTCGCCGGCGTTGAGCGGATGCCAGCCCTGGCCGTTGCGTTTCAGATAGGGCGCGCTGACGAAGCGGCAGCGACCGAGCACGCTGGTGCGCTCGCTGCGCAGTACCAGCCGCTCGCCTTGTGGCAAGCGGATGCTGACGCAGCGCCCGGCGAGCTGGCGCAGGCTCATCGGCAAATCCTGCGCCTGGCAATCGAGGTCCGCTTCGCCGCGTGGCAGGGCGTATTCGCGCAGGTAACAGTTGAGCAGGCTCTCGATGGCATGGCGCTGGGCGTCGCCGTCGAGGGCGTGTTCGTGCAGGGACGAAGTCGATAAGGCAAGGGTCATGCTGGAAGCTCCCGTGGAAAGAGGACTAACGGACGCGCCAACAACAGTGCCGCGCATGCGGCCACACAGGCGACAAGGAAGGGTGAAGCGCTACCGTAGTGCTGGCTGGCCAGGCCAGCCGCGAGACCGGCGACGGTGCCGGCCCATTTGCCGCTTGAGTCGAACCAACCGAACAGACGCCCGGCGGCGCCCTGGCGGCGGCGCTGGCTGAGGCAGCGATGCAGGCCGACGAAACCGAGCAACATGCCGGCGCCGCTGAGCAGGCGCAGGGCGAAGAGCAACTCCGCCTGGCTGCTGAAAAACTGCAGGGCGTTGCCCAGGGCCAGCAACAGCAGGCCGGCGCATAAGGTGTTGCTGGTCTGTCGCTGAACCCAGGGCAGGGCGAGCAGATAGACCAGATGTGGCAGGCTGTAGAGCAGGCCGAT
>CAMPJN010000509.1 GCA_946886875.1 uncultured Pseudomonas sp. | reverse complement strand
TCGAGGATCTGCGCCTGCTTCTTGCCTTCGGCGGTGAGAATGGCGGCGGCGCGCAGGCCCTCGGCTTCGAGAATTTGCGCACGCTTGATCCGTTCGGCCTTCATCTGCCCGGACATGGCCGCCATCAGGTCGGCGGGGGGGCTGATGTCCTTGATTTCGATACGGGTGATCTTGATCCCCCAGGGCGCGGTCGCTTCATCTACGGTGCGCAGCAGTTTCTCGTTGATCGCGTCGCGCTGGCTGAGCATGGCGTCCAGCTCCATCGAGCCAAGCACGGTTCGGATATTGGTCTGCAGCAGGTTGCGGATTGCATGGGTGAGGTTGTTCACCTCGTAGGCAGCCTGGGCCGCGTTGATCACCTGGAAGAAGCACACGGCGTCGATCTGCACCGTGGCGTTGTCGGCGGTGATCACTTCCTGCGGCGGAATATCCAGCACCGTTTCCATCACGCTGAGTTTGTGGCCGATGCGATCCATCACCGGCACTATGATGTTCAGGCCCGGAGTCAGGGTGTTGGTGTAGCGGCCGAAGCGTTCCACTGTCCATTGCGAACCTTGGGGAACGACCTTGAAGCCCATAAAAACCACGGCGACCGCGAGGCCGACGAAGAGAAAAATCACACTGCCGATTTCCATAACTGCATCCCTAACTGATTGGAGTAATAACATCTAAGCACAGTTGCGCGCAGACCCTGTGCCGGTAGTCGTTGCTGGGTTCATCTGACAATCGGGCGCTGCCCGCATGCGGGATTCAAAGCGTCTCGGCTTCGCTCGGCTGGCGTGGCAAGGCATCGATCAGCCGGGTATCGAGGTCATAGATGTCGGGCGCGTAGCGCAGCGCACCGTTGGCCCTGACTTCTACGGTCCAGTAGGCCAGCAGCAGCGGAGCGGGGTGCTGCAGCCGATACTCCTGGGTTTTGCCGCTGGCGATGCGCGTCTGCACGGTCTCCACCTCGTCGGCCATCAATAGCCAGGCGAGCAGGGTGTCGACCGTTTCCACCCGCACGCAGCCGGAGCTGAACGCGCGCGGCGCCTTGTCGAACAGCTGCTGGCTGGGTGTGTCGTGCAGATAGACCGAAAAGGGGTTGGCGAAGCGCACGGCAGCGCGACCCAAAGGGTTACGAATGCCGGCCGCCTGACGCAGCATGATGGTGCCGGGGTTGTCCCAGTCCAGGGTCTGCGGGTCGAGATACTTGCCGTCGCGGTCGAGCACGCTCAGTTGGTTGCGTTCGAGATAACCGAGGTCTTCGCGGATCGCCGGCAGTTTGTCCTCGCGCAAAATGGTCGGCGGCACCGTCCAGGTCGGGTTGAGCGTCAGCCGGGAAATGCGCGAGGCGAGCAGCGGGGTCTGCCGCTCGGCGCGCCCGACCTGGGTGCGGGTGCGCCACAGCACCTGGCCCTGGCGCATCACCGTCAGCTCGGCGGCGGCGACGTTGATCAGCACCTCGGCATTGGCCATGTCATCGGCCAGCCAGCGCAAGCGTTCAAGATTGGCTCGCAGCTGGTCGCGGCGGCGTTGCGGATCCTGGTTCAGCTCGGCCAGGCTGGCGGCGCCAAGGATGCCATCGTCCTTGAGCCCGTGATCGAGCTGAAAGCGTTGCAGGGCAGCGACGGTGGCGGGGTCGAACAGCGTGCGCAAATCATCTGCTGCCACGGGCAGATAGCCTTCGGCATTCAGGCGCGCCCGCAGCGCCGGTACCCGTACGTCCTCGCCGCCGGGCTTGAGCAAGCGCCCGCCGGGCAGCGCCTCCCAGCTCGCCAGCGGTTGTTGCCGACGTTGCGCGAAGGCCGCACGCAGACGTTGGTATTGCGCCGTGCCTGGGCGCGCATCGGCGAAGGCGCGGGCGGGGTCGTTCAGGTGCAGCAGGGCGATGGATAGGGTCGCCAGCCGTCTATCTGCGGTAGTCAGCTCAGGCGCTCGCCACAATGGCTCCAGTTGTCGTTGCAGCAAACGCCCGCGGCGCAGGTGAAGCAGCGCCTGCAGGTAGCTGTGGCTGATCAGCAGATCGGCGCAGCCTGGTTGGGCGGTCTGGCTCTGGTCTAGTGTATCGGCGAGGGGGTATTCGCTGGGCTGCAGGCCGTCGTCGAGAAGTTGCTCGATCTGTTCGCGCAACTGCTGCAGTTGTGCCTGATCGCGCCAGGCGCGACGACCATCACGTTGTGCATAGAAATCCACCAGCAACTGTTGCGCAGCTTGGTCTAGGCTGCTCGATAGCGGCGCGCACTGCTCCACTTGCGCCTGTAGTTGCGGGCTTAAACCGACGCTGGCGACGGCGAGCTCATCCGCTGCCTTGGCGACCAGCGGCAGGGTGAGCAGGGCGATGCTCAGGTAGGATGTGCATTTATTGATCAATATACTGCTCCAGTCCTTGGCTCAGAGTGACACAGCGCAGCAGCGTTGTGCCACGACAAGTATAAGCGGGTCGCGGTTGGGTCTTGTGACAGGATGTCCTGGAGTAGCTTTCTTGGGGGAACTTGCGCACATGTTTCGACGTATCGGCCGGCTCTGCCTGGCAGGGTTGTGGCTGTTTTGTGCGCCACTGCTGGCGGCCAACCCGCCGCAGCAAGGGCTGTTCGACGATTTGGCGCGGGTTGCCCCTGGGCTTAATCAGCAGGCATTGCGCCACGCTTTGGCGGCCATGCAGTGCGCGGTCAACCATGGCGCGCAACCGGCCCGACGTCTGGCCGTGATCGATTATTCCTTGCCGTCCGCCAAGCCGCGTCTGTGGATCTTCGATTTACAGCGCAAGCGCTTGCTGCTGCAGGATTTCGTCGCCCATGGCCGGCAGTCCGGGGAAAATATCGCCGATCGCTTCTCCAATCTTCTCGGTAGCCATCAGACCAGCCTCGGCTTGTTCCGTACCGCCGAGAGTTACAGCGGCAAGCATGGCTATTCGCTGCGTATGGATGGTCTGGAGCCCGGCCTCAACGATCTGGCCCGCGAGCGCGCCATCGTCATTCACGGTGCGGCCTATGTCAGCCCGCGCCTGGTACATAGCCAGGGGCGCATTGGTCGTAGCCTGGGTTGCCCGGCGGTGCGCCCGGAAGTGGCGCGCATGGTGGTCGATCAGCTCAAGGGCGGGCA
>CAMPJN010000508.1 GCA_946886875.1 uncultured Pseudomonas sp. | reverse complement strand
CTCGGCTGCGTCATGGTGCTGACCCGCAAACTCGACTGGTACAGCGTCGGCCGCAGCGCGCCGACCAGCCCCGCCACCCTTTGACCAATCCGGGCGCGGCTGCGGTCGCGCCCTTAGCTGGAGGAAGTGACCATGCGTTCACTACTGCAATTTTCCGCCTGTTTCGCCCTGGGTCTGGTGCTCGCGGTGATGCTGCTGATCGGCCTGATGTTCTTCGACCAATTCGATTTGATCGACAGCTTGATAGTCACCGGCAAACCGCTGGCGCAACTCAGCCTGACGCTATTGCCGGATGCCTTCTGGGCCGACCTGACCGGCGTCGCCGACGCCGCACAGAACAACTCGGTGCGTTCCTTTCTGCAAATGTGTGCAGCCCTGGGCCAGTGCGCCCTGCTGCTGGCGCTGGGTTTCTTCCGCCTGTGGTACCGCACATGAGCGGGCATGTCGGTTTGCGCGAGGATGCGCTGCTGGGGCACAGCCTGGCGCAGCGGATCGCGGCGTTGTTTCCGCCGCGATGCATGACCTGTATAGGGCGGGTGCCACCCGCCAGATCCTCGAAGCGGCGGGTGGCTCCCGCCCTGCGAATGCAGCCGCCGTTGACGAATGCGTAGCGGCGGATTGTATCCGGGCCACCTTCTACCCTGGCGTGGGCAGGTCGCTCGCGCGCCAGGTTGGGACGGGGCGCGTAGCCTGAAGCGCGTAGCGACGAAGCCCAACGGATGGGCTTTGCAGTAGCAACACTTTGTACTCCGTAACCCGTACCCAGGAGAGAAGGGAAGTGATCGTCATCTTGATTTGGGTGGTGTTGTTCTTCTGCATGCCCATGCTGGCCGCGCTGGCAATGCCAGGCCCGGCGCGGCTTTGCCACTGTGCCGAGGGGCGCGTCAGCTTGTCTTCCGTGGAGAAGGCGGCGCTCGCGCTAGTCGGCTTGATTGGTGGCAGCACCCTGTTCTTTCTGGTTGTGACACTGTTGGGCTGGCTCCTGCCGGGCTGGCCCTTCAATCTCTTCTTCATGCTGGTCGCCGTGGTCATTTTGATAGGCCAGACGCCCTATTGGCTGCGCCTGGGAAACAAGGCACTGGATTGGTACCGCCATGGCGCGGTGCTTGGAGCAATCGCTTGGGCAGGGATATGGGGCTTCTATTGTTTCGGCTGAGACCGGGTAGCCGACGTGTCGGCTCCTTCTGGCGGCGATTCGGCGCGTGGCTGTATCACGTCATGATGCTGTTTGCCTGGCTGCTCCTTTGCGGCTATCTCGTCTTCAAGTTGGTGGAGCGGGAGCAAATGATCCAGGCGCTTCCGGCCGGAATCGAGCCGAGTGGAACGAAGCTGATTGCAGGGGAAACCGGGTTTCGTGAAGGTTGCGGAGCCGCCATATTCGGGCTGTCCAGTGACACCCGGCAACGCTTGCAGCGAGAGGGATTGGCCTTTCTGGAAGCTGCGCGACAGTCACGTGGCCATACAGATAACTACTACGCATTCGGCCAGTGGCGGTCGACTCCGCTGGAATTCACGGCCGACGTTGACGGCGGCTGGAGGGCGCTGTGGTGCGCAGGAAATGGGCCGTTGATCAGGCGAGTAAACCTTGCGGTGCAGCGTCCAGGCGGCTTCTACAGCGAAAAACCCGAGGGCATCCTGGTGGTGTTGCCCGACGAGGGGCTCATCGTGTTCGGCTACGACGGTTGAGGCGAACCTGAGGTAGGTCGCGGGACTCGTAGCGACCAAGCTCAACGGCTGCGGTATGGATGCGGCCTCCACGGGGAGCGCGTTGCGCTCCCCTTTGGGCTTCGCGGGCTCAGACTGCGCGCCCCGGCACAGCCTGCGGTTCGCTGACTCTATCGATGCCCCCGCGCCGACGACTGCACGAATACCGCCACGGTCAACGCCGGCACCTGGAACTGTCCGCCTTCGACCCTGGCCTCGCGGTTGCGCGCATCGCTGGAGTGGCGCAGCACCGGATGCAGGCGATAGCCGGGCAGGGCGCCGGGCAGGCTGATCGGGTTCGGCGTCGCGTTAAGGATCACCATCAGCGCTTGATGCCGTGGGTCGAGGTCGCGGCCGGCCTGGAGGCTATCGTCGAGGCTGAAGGCGATCACCCCGGCTTGCTGCGCGGGGCCGGTGTTGTGAAAGCGCAGGCGCTTGTTGATTTCCTTGGCACTGGCCAGTTGGAACAACGGACTGGCGCTGCGGATCTGCAACAGTTCGAGGAACTGGCGTTTGGCGGCGAGTATGTCGCCAGGCGTTGGCCGGGCATTGGCATCGGCGATGACCTGACGGATCAGCGACCAGTTGGCGCCGTCCTTGTCCTCGCGTGGCAAGCCTCTATTCCAGTTGTTGTCCTGATAACTGAAGTCCACCGCGTTGAACCAGTCGCCGGAGTCGTAGCTGTCGCGCTCCATGGATTTCGAACGGAGGATGTCCGAGCCCATATGGATAAAGGGCACGCCCTGGCTGAACAACGGCACGGCCAGGCCGAGCAGTTGCAGGCGCACCCGTTCGGCACTGCTCAGGGAACCGGCCAGCTTGTACTGGTTGATGTCCCAGAGTGTCTGGTTGTCGTGCTTGGAGACGTAGTTGATGGTTTCCTGTGGGTCGAGGGTGTAGCCAGCCGGCTGGCCGTTGTAGTCGATCTCGCCACCGCGCTTGACGCTGCCATCGGCGCTTTCGAAGGCGTAGTCACGCAGGCCGCCGGCAATGCCGACGCGGATCAGATCAGCCAATTTCAGCAGCTCGGCTTTCTCATTGGCGCTGCCGCTGTTCAGCTCATTGGGCAGCACATAGAGACCATTGGCGAAGCCCTGGTTACGCCGCAGGCTGTCGCCGCCGTCGAACGGCCCGCCGCCGCGCACGGCATCGCGCTGGCGGTCGTTGAAGGTGCCGATGCCAGTGCCGGCCATATTCAACTGGGTGGCGTTGAGGCCGCGGGCGTTATTCGCCACTTCACCGAAATTCCAGCCTTCGCCATAGAAGTAGGTGTTGCGGTCGACCTTGCGCACCGCCTTATAGGCCTTGGCCAGATTGGCGCGCATATGGTGGCCCATCAGGTCGAAGCGGAAGCCGCCGATCTTGTAGTCGCGCGCCCAGACCCGCAGCGAATCGACCATCAGCTTTTCCATCAT
>CAMPJN010000507.1 GCA_946886875.1 uncultured Pseudomonas sp. | reverse complement strand
TGGGCAGTTCCGACAAGCTGCAAAGAGAAACTGGCTGGAAACCCGCAGTAAATATCACGGAAACCCTGCGCAGAGTGCTCTCTGACTGGGACGCGAGAGAACGACCACAATGAGCAAAAATGCACTGATTACCGGTATCACCGGACAAGACGGCGCCTACCTGGCGAAGCTTCTGCTGGACAAGGGCTACCAGGTTTACGGCCTGGTGGCGCGGCGCAGTACCGATACGCGCTGGCGTTTGCGCGAGTTGGGTGTCGAGGCGCAGATTACTTACCTGGAAGGCGATCTGGCCGATGCCAGCTCGGTGCAGCGGGCGGTGATCATGGCCCGTCCCGACGAGCTGTATAACCTCGGCGCGCAGAGCTTTGTCGGCACCTCCTGGGATCAGCCGATCACCACGGGCATGGTCGATGGCCTGGGGGTTACCCATGTGCTCGAGGCGATTCGCCAAGCCAGCCCGCACACGCGTTTCTATCAGGCCTCGACCAGCGAGATGTTCGGTTTGATCCAGGCCGAGCGGCAGGACGAGAATACCCCGTTCTACCCGCGCAGCCCCTATGGCGTGGCCAAGTTGTACGGCCATTGGATCACCGTCAATTACCGGGAGAGCTTCGACCTGCACGCCTCCAGCGGCATTCTGTTCAATCACGAGTCGCCGTTGCGTGGCATCGAGTTCGTCACCCGTAAGGTCACCGACGCGGTGGCGCGGATCAAGCTCGGTAAACAGCGCCAGCTGCATTTGGGCAATATCGACTCGCAGCGCGACTGGGGCTTCGCCGGCGATTATGTCGAGGCGATGTGGCTGATGCTGCAGCAGGACAAAGCCGACGATTATGTGGTGGCCACCGGCGTCACCACCACGGTGCGCGAGATGTGCCGTATCGCCTTTGCCCACGTGGAGCTCGACTATCTCGAACACGTGGTGGTAGACCCGGCGTTTTTCCGCCCCGCGGAAGTGGACATCCTCCTGGGCAACCCCGGTAAGGCCGAGCGGGTTCTGGGCTGGGCGCCCAAGACCAGCCTCGACAACCTGATCCGCATGATGGTCGATGCCGACCTGCGCCGCGTGGCTCGGGAATAGCCCCCCCTTATTCGCATAACCCTATCCAGCGGCGCCTCGAGCCGCCTGGAGACCCCCGGGTTGATCGATCTGCTGATATTCGACGTACAGAGCGGCACCTACCCGGATGACATCGTTGGTTTCGACGATCAATACGGCAGGACTTAATAGTGACGGCGAGTATGGTTGGTGCGGTATGGAATTACCGCGGATTCGTTCTGGGCAGCGTCAAGCGTGAGTTTCAAACGCGCTACCGCAATTCCTTGCTGGGCGCGGCCTGGACGATCCTCAATCCCTTATCGATGATCGTGGTCTACACGGTGATCTTTTCCCAATTGATGAAGGCCCGTTTGCCCGGCGTGGACAACAGCCTGGCCTACGGCATTTACCTGTGCGCGGGAATTCTCGCCTGGGGCTTTTTCGCCGAGGTGATCGGGCGCGGCCAGTCGGTGTTCCTCGAGCACGCCAACCTGATCAAGAAGCTCAGCTTCCCGCGCATCTGCCTGCCGTTGATCGTGGTGCTGAATGCCGGGGTCAACTTCGCGATCATCTTCGCGCTGTTTCTCGGCTTTCTCCTGATCACCGACAACTTCCCCGGCTGGGCGCTGCTTGGGGTGATCCCAGTGTTGCTGGTGCAGACCGCGTTTTCCATCGGCCTGGGGATCATTCTCGGCGTGCTCAACGTGTTCTTCCGCGACGTCGGGCAGTTCGTCGGCATCTTCCTGCAGTTCTGGTTCTGGTTCACCCCGATCGTCTATCCGCTGTCGATTCTGCCCGAGGGCATCCAGCCGCTGATCGACCTCAATCCCATGGCGCCGTTGATCGCCGCCTACCAGGGCATCTTCGTCTACGGCCAATGGCCGGACTGGTCGGCGCTCTGGCCGACCGCCCTGCTCGCCGCGGCGCTGTGCCTGCTGGGCATGCGCCTGTTCCGTAAACGCTCCGGTGAAATGGTGGATGAACTCTGATGGGCAGCATTCGCGTCAGCCAACTGGGCAAGGCCTATAAACAGTACCCCACGCGCTGGTCGCGGTTGGCGGAGTGGATGATTCCCTTCTCGCCGCCGCGCCATCAGCTGACCTGGGTGCTGCAGGACATTTCCTTCGCGGTCGAGCCCGGCGAGGCGCTGGGCATCATCGGGGTCAATGGTGCGGGCAAGAGCACGCTGCTGAAAATGATCACAGGCACCACCCAGCCGAATGCCGGGCAGATCGAGATCAGCGGCCGGGTCGCCGCGCTGCTCGAACTGGGCATGGGTTTTCACCCGGATTTCAGCGGCCGGCAGAACGTCTTTATGGCTGGCCAGTTGTTGGGCTTGAGCATGGAGGAACTGCATGCGCTGATGCCCGAAATCGAAGCCTTCGCCGAGATCGGCGAATACATCGACCATCCGGTGCGCACCTACTCCAGCGGCATGCAGATGCGCCTGGCGTTCAGCGTGGCGACAGCGCGGCGCCCGGATGTGTTGATCGTCGACGAAGCGCTGTCGGTCGGCGATGCCTATTTCCAGCACAAGAGCTTCGACCGCATTCGCGCGTTCCGCAAAGCCGGCACCACCTTGCTGATCGTCTCCCATGACCGCCAGGCGATTCAGTCGCTGTGCGACCGCGCCATCCTCCTGGCCAACGGCCGGCTGGCGCTGGAGGGCGCACCGGAACAGGTGATGGATTTCTACAGCGCCATGCTGGCGGAAAAGGAACAACAGACGGTGCGCCAGGAGCGCCTCGCCGGCGGGCAGATCCGCACCATTTCCGGCACCGGCGAGGCCTGCTTCAGCGACGTGACGCTGCTCAACGAGCAGGAGCAGCGCGTCGAAGTCATCTCGGTCGGCAGCCAGGTCACGCTGCAGGTGACCGTGGATATCAAGGCCGATATCAGTCGCCTGGTGCTCGGCTTCATGATCAAGGACCGCATGGGCCAGGCGATCTACGGCATCAATACCCATCGCCTCAACCGGGCCCTGGAAAATCTGCGGGCCGGCGAGCAGGTGATCTACCGCTTCGCCTTCCCGGCGCGCCTGGGCAAGGGCAATTATTCGATTGCCCTGTCGCTGTCGCGCTTCGATTCGCACCTGGATACCAA
>CAMPJN010000506.1 GCA_946886875.1 uncultured Pseudomonas sp. | reverse complement strand
CTCTCCACCGGCGGCACCTACAAGCTGCTCAAGGACAACGGCGTGGCCGCAGTGGAAGTCGCCGACTACACCGGCTTTCCGGAAATGATGGACGGCCGGGTGAAGACCCTGCACCCGAAGATCCATGGCGGCATTCTCGGCCGTCGCGCCCTCGACGGTGCGGTGATGGACGAACACGGGATCAAGCCGATCGACCTGGTCGCGGTCAATCTCTACCCCTTCGCCGCCACCGTGGCCAAGCCCGGCTGTGATCTGGCCGACGCCATCGAGAACATCGATATCGGCGGCCCGACCATGGTCCGCAGCGCTGCGAAGAACCACAAAGACGTGGCCATCGTGGTCAACGCTGGCGACTACGTCGGCATCGTCGAGTCGCTGAAAGCCGGTGGCCTGAGCTACGCCCAGCGCTTCGACCTGGCCCTCAAGGCCTTCGAGCACACCGCCGCCTACGACGGCATGATCGCCAACTACCTGGGCACCATCGACCAGAGCCGCGACACCCTGAGCACCGAAGACCGCGGCGCCTTCCCGCGCACCTTCAATAGCCAGTTCATCAAGGCCCAGGAAATGCGCTACGGCGAGAACCCGCACCAGAGCGCGGCGTTCTACGTGGAAGCGCAGAAGGGCGAAGCCAGCGTGGCCAGCGCCATCCAGCTGCAAGGCAAGGAACTGTCGTTCAACAACGTCGCCGACACCGACGCCGCGCTGGAATGCGTGAAGAGCTTCGTCAAGCCGGCCTGCGTCATCGTCAAGCACGCCAACCCGTGCGGCGTGGCCGTGGCTACTGACGAAGAAGGCGGCATCCGCAAGGCCTACGACCTGGCCTACGCCACCGATACCGAGTCGGCCTTCGGCGGCATTATCGCCTTCAACCGCGAGCTGGACGGCGCCACCGCCCAGGCCATAGTCGAGCGCCAGTTCGTCGAAGTGATAATCGCGCCGAAAATCAGTGCCGAAGCCCGCGCCGTAGTCGCAGCCAAGGCCAACGTGCGCCTGCTCGAGTGCGGCGAATGGCCGGCCGAGCGCAGCGCTGGCTGGGACTTCAAGCGCGTCAACGGCGGCCTGCTGGTACAGAGCCGCGACATCGGCATGATCAAGGCCGAAGACCTGAAGATCGTCACCCAGCGCGCGCCGAGCGAGCAGGAAATCCATGACTTGATCTTCGCCTGGAAAGTGGCCAAGTTCGTCAAATCCAACGCCATTGTCTACGCCAAGGGCCGCCAGACCATCGGCGTCGGCGCCGGCCAGATGAGCCGCGTCAACTCCGCGCGCATCGCCGCGATCAAGGCCGAGCATGCCGGTCTGCAGGTGGCCGGATCGGTGATGGCGTCCGACGCCTTCTTCCCGTTCCGTGACGGTTTGGATAACGCCGCCGCCAACGGCATCACCGCGGTGATCCAGCCGGGCGGCTCGATGCGCGATGCGGAAGTGATCGCCGCAGCCGATGAAGCGAATATTGCGATGGTGTTTACCGGTATGCGCCATTTCCGTCATTGATGGGTCGGTGGATGGCTTCGGCCATCCACCCTACCTCCTTCATTCGTAGGGTGGAAAACCGCGCAGCGTTTTCCACCGAACGGGCGAAATCGCCCGCCTCCACAAGGAGAACCCCATGAACGTATTGATCATCGGCAGCGGCGGGCGCGAACACGCGCTGGCCTGGAAAGTCGCGCAAGACCCGCGCGTCGTCAAAGTTTTCGTCGCCCCGGGCAATGCCGGCACCGCCACCGAAGCCAAGTGCGAGAATGTCGCCATCGACGTGCTGGCCCTGGAGCAACTCGCCGATTTCGCCGAGAAAAACGTGCAGTTGACCATCGTCGGCCCGGAAGCGCCGCTGGTGAAAGGCGTGGTCGACCTGTTCCGCGCGCGCAAGCTGGATATCTTCGGCCCAACCGCCGGCGCGGCGCAGCTGGAAGGTTCGAAAGCCTTTACCAAGGACTTCCTCGCCCGCCACAAGATTCCTACCGCCGACTACCAGAACTTCACCGAAGTCGAGCCGGCGCTGGCCTATCTGCAAAAGGTCGGTGCGCCTATCGTGATCAAGGCCGACGGTCTGGCTGCGGGCAAAGGTGTGATAGTCGCCATGACCCTGGCGGAAGCCGAGGACGCGGTGCGCGACATGCTCGCCGGCAATGCCTTCGGCGAAGCCGGTTCGCGGGTGGTGATCGAGGAGTTCCTCGACGGCGAGGAAGCCAGCTTTATCGTCATGGTCGACGGCAAGAATGTCCTGCCGATGGCCACCAGCCAGGACCACAAGCGCGTCGGCGACGGCGACAGCGGCCCGAATACCGGCGGCATGGGCGCCTACTCGCCGGCACCTGTGGTCACCGCCGAGGTGCATCAGCGGGTGATGGATGAGGTGATCTACCCCACCGTCAACGGCATGGCCAGCGAAGGCAACGTCTACACCGGCTTTCTCTATGCTGGGCTGATGATCGACAAAGCCGGCAAGCCGAAAGTCATCGAATTCAACTGCCGTTTCGGCGACCCGGAAACCCAGCCAATCATGGTGCGCCTGGAGTCGTCGCTGGTGCTGCTGATCGAGGCCGCGCTGGCACAGGCGCTGGATAAGGTCGAAGCACGCTGGGACCCACGCCCGACAGTTGGCGTAGTACTCGCTGCAGGCGGCTACCCGGGCGACTACGGCAAAGGCGAAGTGATCGAAGGCCTGGACGATGCCGCGCAGCTCGACGGCAAGGTGTTTCATGCCGGCACCGCGCTGAAAGACGGTAAAGTCGTCACCGCTGGCGGCCGGGTACTCTGCGCCACGGCTATCGGCGCCAGTGTCGCCGATGCCCAGCAGCAGGCTTACCGCCTGGCCGAGAAGATTCGCTGGAGCGGCTGCTTCTACCGCACCGACATCGGCTATCGGGCGATTGCCCGCGAGCGCGGCGAGGGCTGAAACACCGTTGGCAGGTCGTTGAAAAAACTACTGAGCGACACCCTTCAACGGCCTGCTAGTTTTCCAAGCGTCGCGTAAATCCAGAAAAGCGGCTTATTTAGCCGCCTTTGTCATATTTCACACCAGCCTGGCTTGGCTATAATCCGGCCACCCAACTTTCGAAGGGAATTCGCTTTGAAGCGGCTCAGGATTGCCATTGGACTCATCATCAGCCTGCTTCTGGCCAGTTGCTGGTGGTCGA
>CAMPJN010000505.1 GCA_946886875.1 uncultured Pseudomonas sp. | reverse complement strand
CCGGCGGTTTCGTCGGCATCGGTTTCGCCGAGGAAATCGCCATCGCCCTGGAGCAGCGCTTCCTCGCCGAGCAGGCGCCGCAGGGCCTGACCCTGGTGTATGCCGCCGGCCAAGGCGACGGCAAGGGCCGCGGCCTCAATCATCTGGCCCATGAAGGCCTGGTGCGCCGGGTGATCGGCGGTCATTGGGGGCTGGTGCCGGGGCTGCAGAAGCTGGCGGTGGAGAATCGCATTGAGGCCTACAACCTGCCGCAAGGGGTGATCTCGCAGCTGTTTCGCGATATCGCCGCGGGCAAGCCCGGGCAGCTGTCGCGGATCGGCCTGGGCACTTTCGTCGACCCCGAGTTCGGCGGCGGCAGGCTCAACGCCTGCACCACCGCCGAACTGGTGCGGCGCATGCCGATCGATGGCGAGGATTATCTGTTCTATCCGACTTTCCCGATTCACGTCGGCATCGTCCGCGCCACCAGCGCCGATGCCGACGGCAACCTGTCGTTCGAGCGCGAGGCCCTGACCATCGAAAGCCTGGCCATCGCCATGGCCGCGCATAACTCCGGCGGCCTGGTGATCGCCCAGGTCGAGCGCATCGTCGAGCGCGGTTCGCTGAATGCCCGCGAGGTGAAGATCCCCGGCATGCTGGTCGACTGCGTGGTGGTCGCCGAGCCGCACAACCACCAGCAGACCTTCGCCACCGCTTACAACCCGGCGTTCGCCGCCGAAATCCGGGTGCCAACGGACAGCCTGGCGCCGATGCCACTGGACGTACGCAAGCTGATCGCCCGCCGCGCCGCCCTGGAGTTGCAATCCGGCGCAGTGGTCAACCTGGGTATTGGCATGCCCGAGGGGGTTGCCGCGGTGGCCGCCGAGGAAGGCGTGATCGACCTGCTCACCCTTACCGCCGAGCCCGGCGTGATCGGTGGCATCCCTGCCTCGGGCCTGGATTTCGGCGCGGCGAGCAACCACAGCGCGCTTATCGATCAGCCCTACCAGTTCGATTTCTACGACGGCGGCGGCCTGGATCTGGCGTTTCTCGGCCTGGCCCAGGCGGATGCGGCGGGCAACCTCAACGTCTCCAAGTTCGGCTCACGCCTGGCCGGGGCTGGTGGCTTTATCAATATCAGCCAGAGCGCCAAGGCCGTGGTATTCGTCGGCACTTTCAGCGCGGGGCAGCAGGATATCCGTATCGAGAATGGCGCGCTGCGCATCGTCCAGGATGGCGAGCTGCGCAAGTTCGTCGCCGAGGTCGAGCACCGCACCTTCTCCGGCAAGCTCGCCGCCGAACGCGGCCAGCCGGTGCTGTATATCACCGAACGCTGTGTATTCCGCCTGACCGACGAGGGTCTGGAGCTGATCGAGATCGCCCCCGGCGTCGACCTCGAGCGCGACATACTCGCGCGCATGGATTTCCGCCCACTGATACGCGCACCGAAGGAAATGGACCCGGCGCTGTTCCTACCGGAGTCCACCGGCCTGCGCGCCCGATTGAGCCACTAAGCGTTACGTGAACGGCCGGGCCACCTTGGCCCGGCTGCTTTTTTCACGCTTAGCGAGTGGCGCGCCGCTTACAACAGACCGACGCCATCACCACGCTGACGACAGCGCTAACACGGCCTATCCCGCGCCATTGCCGCATTCGAGGCATTTACCGGCAGCGTTACCACGGCGAGACTGATGGTGTACGTGAAAAAGATGACCCGCTAGCCTCGCAGCGGCACCCAGATTTCCACCTTGCCAGTTCCCGTCATGGGGTTGAAGTCGGCGCTGTAACGCTCGAACTCCGGCGCATCGGCCCCTTGCAGCCCGGCGTTGGGCAACCAAGTCTGGAAGATTGCATTGAAGGTCTGGTGAATGCTGGAGATATGCCCGCGATGCTCAAATACCGCGTAGCGATGGGCGGCTAAACGCTGCTGGGTAAACCCCGCTGGCAAGTCATCCGTACGGCTCACCAACACTCCGGCGATGTATTCAAAACTGCCGTCCTCCTCTGGGTTGCAGCACACGCCAAAGGTTTCATAGCCCTGCTGTCCCGGTACTCGGCCGATATAGGGCACGAAACGCTGCCACAGCGCGGCGATGCCTTGGGTCGTTTCCATCGTGAAACGCTCACCGAGCCCGGCGATCAGCAGTTCTCCGCTGTCGACGAAACGTGGTTCTGATAGTGCATAAGTATTGGTCGCTTGCATGCGCAGAGCCTCCCGCAATTCGATTCCATCCAGGTTACCGCTCGCGCGCAACGCCTCGGGCGTTATCCCGAAGTGCTCGCGGAACGCACGTGTAAATGCCTCATGAGAGCCGTAACCAACTGCCAGCGCGACTTCGAGAATATCCGGCGCCCCCTGAGCCAACCGATGCGCTGCGCGACTCAAGCGGCGCGCCTTGACGTAGCGCATCACCGGCCACCCCGTGGCACCGGCAAACACCCGTGACAGACTGAAACGCGACAAGCCACAGATACCGGCGAGCCGCTCTAGATCGAGGGGCTCATCAAGTTCAGTTTCGATCAACCAAAGGGCTTTGCTGACGGGGTCCATTACTATTCCTCACAAGACATGGCGGCAGTATCGGCAGCGAATGCGGAGTACGCTTGATCGTTCTTGCGCTGCCAAAGCCAACGTTATTGGGCGCAGGCGGCAATGTTGCCACGGCACTAGTGGCACGAGGGCGAGCGGTGGGAGTTTCTGGGGCGCCCGAGGCTGGTGCGCGCGGTGCACCCTACAGAGTCTGCCCCTACGCACGTTGCCTGAGAGCTAGGTCGTGAGAAACGGCGGCATCGGGCAGTCCAGCACATCGGCCACGGCACGCATCAATTCGGCCTCGGCATCGGTCACCCGGCCGTCATGTTCGATACAGCAGGCCATCGCCTTGAGCAGCCGCGGCTTTTGCAACGGCCACATCTGATTGAGGCGGCCCAGGGCTTTGTCCAGATCCTGCATCTTTGGCATGCCCTGGTCGGCAAACGCCAGGTGGTCGAACGGCAATGCCGCGCGGGCGCTGGCGAAGGCTTGCGCCGCCTGGTCCGGCGCTGTGTGGCCGGCATGGGCCAGGGCGGAGAGCAGCAGCGCGCTTTCGTCGGCCAGTTCCAGCAGGTGGTACCTGCCGTTGAGCGGGCGCGGGCCGTCGATATTGCGTTGCAGAATGCGCAGCAGCGT
>CAMPJN010000504.1 GCA_946886875.1 uncultured Pseudomonas sp. | reverse complement strand
TCTTGTAGATGTCCTCGGGGTCGCCGGACAGCGCCACCCAGCGGAACGGGCCAATGCCCTGGCAGAACAGTGGGCGGATATAGGCCGGCACGAAACCGGGGAAGTCGAAGGCGTTGCTCACGCCCTCCTCCAGCGCCATCTGGCGGATATTGTTGCCATAGTCGAAGGTCGGCACGCCCATCTGCTGGAAAGCCAGCATGGCGCGCACATGCACGGCCATGGATTGCTTGGCCGCCTTGACCACCACAGCCTCCTCGGTCTTGCCGCGGACCACGTATTCGTCCCAGCTCCAGCCGATCGGCAGGTAGCCGTGGCGCGGGTCGTGGGCGCTGGTCTGGTCGGTGACCATGTCCGGGCGCACGCCGCGCTTGACCAGCTCCGGGAGAATCTCGGCGGCGTTGCCACAAAGGGCGATGGACACCGCCTTGCCTTCGCCGCAGTACTTGTCGATGCGCGCCAATGCGTCGTCCAGATCCTTGGCCTGCTCGTCGACGTAACGGGTCTTCAAACGGAAATCGATGCGCGACTGCTGGCATTCGATGTTCAGCGAACAGGCCCCGGCCAGGGTCGCTGCCAGCGGCTGCGCGCCGCCCATGCCACCGAGGCCGGCGGTCAGCACCCACTTACCCTTGAGGTTGCCGCCGTAGTGCTGGCGGCCGGCTTCGACGAAGGTTTCATAGGTGCCCTGGACGATGCCCTGGCTGCCGATATAGATCCAGCTGCCGGCGGTCATCTGGCCGTACATGGCCAAGCCCTTGGCATCCAGTTCGTTGAAGTGCTCCCAGGTGGCCCAATGCGGCACCAGGTTGGAGTTGGCCAGCAGCACGCGCGGTGCATCCTTGTGCGTCTCGAACACGCCAACCGGCTTGCCGGACTGAATCAGCAGGGTCTGGTTGTCTTCCAGCCTGGTCAGCACCTCGACGATCTTGTCGAAGCATTCCCAATTGCGCGCGGCGCGGCCGATGCCGCCGTATACCACCAGCTCCTTGGGGTTCTCGGCCACTTCCGGGTCGAGGTTGTTCATCAGCATGCGCAGCGGCGCTTCGGTCAGCCAGCTTTTGGCGGTCAGCGTGGTGCCGCGGGCGGCGCGAATTTCGGTGTCTCGGAAAAGGGTCATCGCGGGCTCCTTGTTGTTGTTCGAGATAAGGTTTGGCTTCAGTGAGTCAGGGTGAGTAGATGAATCAAACGCGCCGCGACCTTGGCGGTGCGGCTGTCGATATCGTGCTCGGGGTTGAGTTCGGCGAGGTCGACCAGGCGCAGCTTGCCGCTGTCGCGCACGGTTTCCAGCAGCGGTTCGAGCAGCGCCAGCGGCACGCCACGAGCGGCCGGAGCGCTGACTCCCGGCGCTTCGCAGGCGGGCAATACGTCGATATCGATGGTCAGGTAGATGGCGTCGCAACCGACGATAAAGGCCTGCAACGCGGCACTGATGGCTGCCAGGCTGCCCTCGCGGATTTCCCGATCCTCGCGCACCAGTACGTTCAACTCGGCGGCGCGCTGAAACAAGGCGCGGGTATTGCTCGCGCGGCTGACGCCCAGGCAGGCGTAGGCGAACGGCCAGCCACGGGCAGCGCACTGCTCGGCGATCTGCGCAAAGGGCGTGCCGGAGGAATGCACATGGGCCGGGTCGCGCAGGTCGAAATGCGCATCGAAGTTGATAATGCCGATACGCGGGGTAGCAGCCCCGGCCATATGCTCGGCAATGCCCTGCCAGCTGCCGTAGGCCATTTCATGGCCGCCGCCGAGCACGACCGGAAAATACCCGGCATCCAGCAATGCGCAGACGTTTTGCCCGAGGCGGGCCTGCGCATTTTCCAGATCGCCATCGGCACACACCACATCGCCGGCGTCATAGGCCGGTCCCTGGCGATGCCAGGCCAGATTGGCCAGCGCCTTGCGCATCGCCAGAGGACCATTCACCGCACCGGCGCGGCCATGGTTGCGGCGCACCCCTTCGTCGCAGGCGAAGCCGAGCAAAGCGAGGCCCGGCTGGCTGTCGGCGGCGAGCGGCTGAATCCGCTGATGCCAACGGGCGCTGTCGGCCTCGGGGTCGATGCGGCCCTGCCAGAATTCCATCGAATGACGATCAGCGTGCATAGCTAATGGCTCCATTGAAAATGCGCTGGCGCAGGCGCCCCGGCTGTACCGCATAGGCCAGTTCGGCGGGCTGCTGGACGTCCCACAGACACAGATCGGCCGGATGCCCCACCGCAATGCGGCCCAGCTCCGGTTTGCCGAGCGCGCGCGCCGCGTGGGCGGTCATACCGGCCAGAGCCTCGCGCGGAGTCAGGCGGAACAGGGTGCAGGCCAGATTGAGGTTCAAGGTCGGGAAACAGATAGGCGCGGTGCCAGGGTTGGCGTCGCTGGCCACGGCCATGGGCACACCGTATTGGCGCAGCAAGGTGATGGGCGGCAGTTGGGTTTCGCGCAGAGCATGAAAGGCGCCAGGCAGCAAGGTGGCGACCGTGCCGGCGGCGGCCATGGCCTGGACGCCGGCCTCGTCGAGAAATTCGATATGGTCGGCCGACAAACCCTGATAGCGCGCAGTGAGGGCGCTGGCGCCCTGGTTGGAGAGTTGTTCGGCATGGGCCTTGACCGGTAGACCATGGGCGCGGGCGGCCTGGAATACCCGCTCGCATTGCGCCGGGCTGAAGCCGATATGTTCGCAGAACACATCCACCGCATCGACCAGGTCTTCGGCGGCGGCAGCCGGGATGATCTCGTTGCACACCAAGTCGATATAGCCGTCGCTGTTATGCGCAAACTCCGGCGGCAAGGCATGGGCAGCCAGCAGCGTGGTGGTGATGCGCACCGGCAGCAACTCGCCCAAACGGCGCGCCACGCGCAACATCTTCAGCTCGTCTTGAGTGGACAGGCCGTAGCCGGATTTGATTTCCAGGGTGGTGACGCCATCGGCCAGCAGCGCCTGCAAGCGCGGCAGGCTCTGCGCCAGCAACTCGTCCTCGCTGGCCGCGCGGGTGGCGCGCACCGTGCTGAGGATGCCACCGCCAGCCTTGGCGATCTCGGCATAGCTGGCGCCTTCCAGACGCTGCTCGAACTCATCGGCGCGATTGCCGGCATAGACCAGATGGCTATGGCAATCAATCAACCCCGGGGTCATCACCCCGCCGCTGCCCGCCTCTATCGCCC
>CAMPJN010000503.1 GCA_946886875.1 uncultured Pseudomonas sp. | reverse complement strand
TGAACAATGTGCGCGCCATCGCCGGTTACAGCCGCGACAGCAACGGCAACAGCTGGGCCGTGGTGGCGATCCTCAACGACCCCAGGCCTTGGGGCGCCTCATCGATCCTCGATCAGGTACTGATCGACCTGTATCGCCAGCCCAAGCTCAAGTAGCCCGTTTACGCCCCCGCCCTGAAGGCGGGGGCTGGGATCAAGCCTGCGCGCGAATCCGCCAGGCACGGTGGATTTTCGGATTGCGGGCGAAGTCAGGGTCCACCGTCGAGGCGCTGATGTCCTCGACCACGTAGCGTGCCGCCAGACCCTCGTCGAGCTGGAACTTGCGGAAGTTGTTGGAGAAATACAGCACGCCGCCCGGCGCCAAACGCGCCATGGCCAGGTCGAGCAGTTGCACGTGGTCGCGCTGGATATCGAACACCCCTTCCATACGCTTGGAATTGGAGAAGGTCGGCGGATCGATAAAGATCAGCTCGTATTCACTGCGATCCTCCGCCAGCCAGGCCATCACGTCGCCCTGCTCCAGGCGGTTCTTGTCCGAGAAGCCATTGAGCGACAGATTGCGCCGCGCCCAATCCAGATAGGTTTTCGACAGATCGACGCTGGTGGTGCTGCGCGCGCCGCCCTTGGCCGCATGCACAGAGGCGGTGGCGGTGTAGCAGAACAGGTTGAGGAAGCGCTTGCCGGCGGCCTCACGCTGGATGCGCAAGCGCAACGGGCGGTGATCGAGGAACAGGCCGGTGTCGAGGTAGTCGGTGAGGTTGACCAGCAGCTTCACCCCGCCTTCGCTGACTTCCATAAACTGACCCTGGGCGCTCTGCCGCTGGTACTGCTTGGTGCCACTCTGGCGCTCGCGGCGCTTGATGATCACCTTGTTCTTATCGACGTTCAGCGTCTGCGGAATCGCGGCCAGGGCGTCGAACAGGCGCGCCTGGGCTTTTTCCGGGTCGATGGATTTAGGTGCGGCATATTCCTGCACATGCACCCAGTCGCCATACAGGTCGACAGCCAGCGAGTATTCCGGCATATCGGCGTCGTACAGGCGGTAGCATTCGACGCCTTCCTTGCGCGTCCACTTGCCCAGCTGCTTGAGATTTTTTTGCAGGCGATTGGCGAACATCTGCCCGCCTTCGCTCAAGCGCGCCAACTCGACCACAGGCGCCGGCGCCGGTTTGATCGGGTTGCCGTTCTTGTTGTACTGACGCTCAAGCGGCTCGCGCGGCGCCTTGTCGGCTTCAGCCTGCTCACGCTCGCGTTCGCGCTGCTCGGGCGTACGCCGCTCGCCGGTGACGAACTGCTCGGGCTGCACCTTGATCAGCAGCAGCTTGCACGGCAGCGCGCCATTCCAGAAGGCATACTGCTTATGGCTGCGGATGCCCATGCGCTTGCCCAGATCCGGCGCGCCGGTGAACACCGCCGCCTCCCAGCCCATGCAGGCCTGGCGCAGGCGCTCGCCGAGGTTCTGATAGAGATAGAGCAAACTGGCTTCATCGCCGAGGCGCTCGCCGTAAGGTGGATTACAGATCACCAGGCCCTTCTGGTTCTGATCCGGGCGCGGTTCGAAAGTCGCCACTTCACCCTGATAGACCTTGATCCAATGACTCAGCCCGGCCCGCTCGATATTGTTGCGCGCCGGCTGGATCAACCGTGGATCGGCCTCGTAACCGCGGATCCACAACGGCGGTTTGGCCATCCCCTCGGCGGCGCGCTGCTCGGCTTCGCCCTGGAGCTTTTTCCACAGCGCCGGCACATGGCCTAACCACTTGCTGAAGCCCCACTGCTCGCGAGTCAGGTTGGGCGCGATGTCGGCGGCGATCATTGCCGCCTCGACCAGAAAGGTACCCACCCCGCACATAGGGTCGGCCAGGGCGCCACCTTCGGCGGCGATGCGCGGCCAGCCGGCGCGGATCAGCACGGCGGCGGCGAGGTTTTCCTTGAGTGGCGCGGCGCCCTGCTGCAGGCGATAGCCGCGCTGGTGCAGGCTATGGCCGGAGAGATCGAGGGAGAGAATCGCCTCGCCACGATCCAGGCGCAGGTGCACGCGCATGTCAGGGTTGAGCTTGTCGACCGAGGGCCGCGTGCCGTCGGCCTGACGCAACTTGTCGACGATCGCATCCTTGACCTTGAGCGCGCCGAAGTGGGTGTTGTCGATACCCGAACCGTTGCCACTGAATTCCACCGCCAGGCTGCCGTCGGGCTCCAGGTGCTCGAACCAATCGACTTCCAGCACGCCTTCGTAAAGGGTTTCGGCGTCCTTCACCGGAAAGCGCTTGAGCACCAGCAGCACACGGTTGGCCAGGCGCGACCACAGACACAAGCGGTAAGCGGTTTCCATATCGGCCAGGCCACGGATGGCCGAGGTGTGTTCGCGCGCCTCCTCGAGTCCCAGGTTGCCAGCCTCTTCGAGCAGCAAACCTTCAAGGCCTTTAGGGCAGGTGAGAAAGAGTTCGTAACGATCCGACATGGGGAGTTTCCAGTGCCCAGGAGGCAAATAACGGCGTGCGGACAAATCTGCACGTCCAAAAATAAGTGACAAAAAGTCGCATTACGAACATTTCATCGGAATACACAGAACAATAGCTGCAACTGATTCGCGATAGCACAACACCAGCATAAGGGATGCAAACCCACTGCCCATGGGAGCCCGTTGTGTTTTACCACGGGCGCCATATTTAGCCTTATCGCCCCACCCGCAAAAGTATTACGCCCTTATGACAAAACGATCATTCACATGCCCTCTAGCATTCGATAGAAATCTACCTAGGCCATCGCCGCAACGGTGAAGGCACAGGAGACCCGCGACGCCGGCAGCGGACTCCAACGGCAGAAATTCTGCCTGACCTTGCTCCAAGGTCTAAGGGACATAACAGTCAACATTGAGGGCAACACCCTATGAGAAGACTTAAGCGTGATCCGTTAGAAAGAGCTTTCTTGCGCGGCTATCAATACGGCATTCATGGTAAATCCCGCGAAATGTGCCCATTTACACTTCCTTCAGTTCGTCAAGCCTGGTTAAACGGCTGGCGTGAGGGCCGCGGCGATAACTGGGACGGATTGACTGGCACCGCCGGTATCCATCGACTTAACGAACTTCACGCTGTCGGCTGATTCAGGAACCTACCGACTTCATCGAGACCGCTCCATTCGAGCGGCGGGCGCGAGCCCAGGGG
>CAMPJN010000502.1 GCA_946886875.1 uncultured Pseudomonas sp. | reverse complement strand
CGAGGTAGAAGCCGCCCAGCTCCTGCACGCAGAAGTTGTGCACCTTCTGGTAGACATTCCAGAAGCGGTAGCTGTCGTAGGCTTCCTCGATTTCGCGTTGCAACAGCAAAGCGCGATCCACCGCCCAGCGATCCAGCGCGAGCATGTCGTCGACCGGCAGCAGGTGCTGCGCCGGGTCGAAACCGCTGAGGTTGGAAAGCAGGAAGCGTGCGGTGTTGCGGATACGCCGGTAGGCATCGGCGCTGCGCTGGAGGATCTGGTCGGAAACCGCCATCTCGCCGGAATAGTCAGTCGAGGAGACCCACAGACGCAGGATATCGGCGCCCAGGCTGTCGATGACCTTCTGCGGCGCGACTACGTTGCCGAGGGACTTGGACTGCTTACGCCCCTGCTCATCGACGGTGAAACCGTGGGTCAACAATTCCTTGTAAGGCGCGTGACCATCGATAGCAGCACCGGTCAGCAAGGAGGAATGGAACCAACCGCGATGCTGGTCGGAGCCTTCCAGGTAGAGATCGGCGCGCGGGCCACTGGTATGACCGAGCGGATGCGAACCGCGCAGCACATGCCAGTGCGTGGTGCCGGAGTCGAACCATACGTCCAGAGTGTCGCGGCCCTTGTCATAGAGCGCCGCCTCGTCACCCAGCAGTTCCGCGGCGTCGAGTTTGAACCAGGCTTCGATGCCGTCTTGCTCGACGCGCTTGGCCACTTCTTCCATGAGTTCTAGGGTGCGCGGATGCAGCTCGCCGCTTTCCTTGTGCAGGAAGAATGGAATCGGCACGCCCCAGTTGCGCTGGCGCGAGATGCACCAATCGGGCCGACCGGCGATCATGCTGCGCAGACGCGCCTGGCCCCAGGCCGGAACGAACGTGGTCTGTTCGATACCCGCCAGGGCGCGCTCACGCAGGGTGGCACCTTCATGCGGCTGCGTATCCATGCCAACGAACCACTGCGCGGTGGCACGGTAGATCAGCGGGGTCTTGTGCCGCCAGCAATGCATATAGCTGTGCTGGATCGGTTCATGCTTGAGTAGCGCACCAACCTCGTCGAGCTTGGCGACGATATTCGGGTTGGCCTTCCAGATGAACTGGCCACCGAAGAACGGCAGCGATTCGACATACACGCCGTTGCTCTGCACCGGATTGAGGATCTCGTCGTTGCTCATGCCGTAGTGCTTGCAGCTACGGAAGTCGTCCTCGCCGTAGGCCGGGGCGGAGTGCACAATACCGGTGCCGGCGCCGAGCTCGACGTAATCGGCCAGGTAGACAGGGGCGAAACGCTCATAGAACGGATGGCGGAAGCGGATCAACTCCAAAGCCTCGCCCTTGGCCAGAGCCAGCACCTGGCCCTGCAGGCCATAGCGCGCCAGGCAGCTCTCGACCAGCTCTTCGGCCAGGATCAGCAGCTTGTCGCCGATATCGACCAGGGCGTAATTGAATTCGGGATGGACGTTGAGCGCCTGGTTGGCCGGGATGGTCCAGGGCGTGGTGGTCCAGATCACGATGGACGCAGGCTTCTCCAGGCTGGCCAGACCGAAGGCCGCGGCCAGCTTGTCGGCATCCTCGACCGGGAAGGCCACGTCGATGGCGTCGGATTTCTTGTCCTGGTATTCCACTTCGGCTTCGGCCAGCGCCGAACCGCAGTCGAAACAGAAGTTGACCGGCTTCAGGCCCTTGAATACGAAACCCTTCTCGACCATCTGCGCCAAGGCGCGAATCTCACCCGCCTCGTTGGCGAAACTCATGGTCAGGTAGGGGTTGTCCCACTCACCCAAGACGCCCAGGCGGATAAAGCCTTCCTTCTGCTCGGCGACCTGCTCGGCGGCATAGGCGCGGCAGCGCTCGCGGGTCAGATCCGCCGGCTGATTCTTGCCGAAGGTGGTCTCGACCTTGTGCTCGATCGGCAGGCCATGGCAGTCCCAACCCGGCACATAGGGCGCATCGAAACCGCTGAGGGTCTTGGAGCGGGTGATGATGTCCTTGAGGATCTTGTTCAGCGCATGACCGATGTGAATGCTGCCGTTGGCATAGGGCGGGCCGTCGTGCAGGACGAACTTGGGCCGGCCTTCACCTTGCGCGCGCAGCTTCTGATACAGGCCAATCTCGTTCCAGCGCTGCAGAATCTGCGGCTCGCGCTGCGGCAGGCCGGCCTTCATCGGAAACTGGGTGTCAGGCAGATTTAGCGTGGCTTTATAGTCGGTCATCTAAGGCTCTTCACTTAAGCGGTTGGCACTATTTGTGTTAACTGCGCCAATAGGCACGGGCGGCGGCAATATCGGCCGCAATAGCCGTCTTCAAGGCCTCGAGCGAGGCGAAACGCTGCTCATCGCGCAGCTTGTGGTGGAACGCCACCGTCAAACGCCGGCCATACAGATCGCCGGTAAAATCCAACAAATGCACTTCCAGGTGGGCACTGCCGTCACCGGCAACACTGGGGCGCACGCCGATATTGGCCACGCCCGGGCAGAAGCGCCCATCTACTTCGGTGCTGACCAGATACACCCCGGTCAGCGGTACACGCTTGCGCTTGAGTTGCACATTGGCGGTCGGCGCATTCAGCAGGCGACCGAGCTTCTGTCCGTGCAGCACGCGCCCGGCGATCTGGAACGGGCGACCGAGTAGATGCTCCGCCAGAACGAAATCCCCAGCGGTCAACGCCTCCCGCACCCGGGTGCTGCTGACCCGAACGCCGTCCAATTCGACCGTGGCGGCGGCCTCGACGCTAAATCCCTCGCGTTCGCCGGCCTCGGCCAGAAAAGCGAAATCGCCAGCGCGATCACAACCGAAACGAAAGTCATCGCCAACTTCCAGATGGCGCACAGCCAAACCCTCGACCAGCACTTTCTGCACGAATTCGGCGGCGGAAAGCTCACGCAAGCGTCGGTTGAAACTCAGGCACAGCACCAAATCGACGCCTTCGGCAGCAAGCAAGGCAAGCTTGTCGCGCAAGCGGGTCAAACGCGCCGGCGCGGTGTCCGGGCCGAAGAATTCGCGGGGCTGCGGCTCGAAAATCAACACACAACTTGGCACACCGAGCTCGGCCGCGCGTTCGCGCAGACGCTCCAAAATAGCCTGATGGCCACGATGGACGCCGTCGAAATTGCCAATGGTGGCGACACAGCCCCGATGCTGGGGCCGCAGATTGTGTAGGCCTCGAACCAGCTGCATAA
>CAMPJN010000501.1 GCA_946886875.1 uncultured Pseudomonas sp. | reverse complement strand
ATCATCGGCGCCGTCATGGGGTTGATTCATGTCATGGGCAACCTGGCCGACCCGAGCATGCTTGGCAACGGTATCGCCGTGGCCTTCGTCGCGACCATCTATGGTGTCGGTTTCGCCAACCTGTTGCTGTTGCCCATCGGCAATAAGCTCAAAGCCATCGCCCAGCGCCAGTCGCGTTATCGCGAGATGCTGCTGGAAGGCATACTGTCGATTGCCGAGGGTGAGAACCCGCGCTCCATCGAGCTGAAGCTGCAAGGCTTCATGGACTGATGGAGTGAACCATGGCACGTCGTCGTCACCACGAAGAACATGAAAACCATGAGCGTTGGCTGGTCTCCTACGCCGACTTCATCACCTTGCTGTTCGCTTTTTTCGTGGTGATGTATTCGGTGTCGTCGATCAACGAAGGCAAGTACAAAATCCTTTCCGACAGCCTGACCGGGGTATTCAATCAACCCGATCGCGCGGTCAAACCCATTCCTATCGGCGAAGCGCGGCCGCGCACCAGCGAGCCGGACCCGGCGCTGTTCGATGAGGACGCCAGCCAGGCGGCTGCGGATTCCCTGGAGAGTATCGCCGATCGGGTGCGCGAAGCCTTTGGCGAGCTGATCATGGGCGAGCAGCTCAAGGTGCGTGGCAACGAGCTGTGGATCGAGATCGAACTCAGTTCCAGCCTGCTGTTCCCCAGCGGCGATGCGCTGCCGAATGACGCCGCCTTCGAAATTATCGAAAAGATCGCCAAGATTCTGGCGCCTTACGAAAACCCCATTCACGTCGAAGGTTTTACCGATAACCTGCCGATCCAGACCGCTCAGTTCCCGACCAATTGGGAGCTGTCCACTGCCCGCGCCGCGAGTATCGTGCGCATGCTGGCGATGGATGGGGTCAATCAGGGGCGTTTGGCCGCGGTGGGCTACGGTGAGTTCCAGCCGGTGGCTGATAACGCCACGGCCGAAGGCCGCGCGCGCAACCGTAGGGTGGTGCTGGTAGTGTCGCGCAACCTCGATGTGCGCCGCAGTGTCAGCGGTGTGGGCAGTGCCAACGCCAAGCCCGATAGCGCCTTGCAACGCGCTGGCACGCAACCTGCAGCGACGCCATCAGTGCAGGCCCCGCCAGCGGGTGCCGTCAATTCCCCGTCGTCGGTCCCATAAGGGCGGCGCCAGTTCTCGGTCGGGCCAGGCCCGCGCCGGGAGGATGAAGAAGATGAGAGTCTGGGCAGTAGCCAATCAAAAAGGTGGTGTGGGTAAAACCACCACGACCATCGCCCTGGCCGGTTTGTTGGCCGATGCCGGCAAGCGCGTCGTGGTGGTCGATCTCGATCCCCATGGCTCGATGACCAGCTATTTCGGCCATGACCCCGACACCCTGGAACACAGCGGTTTCGATCTGTTCCAGCACCAAGGCAACGTACCCGAAGGGCTGCCCAAACAATTGCTGCTGCCGACCAGCCACGAGCAGATAGCGCTGTTACCGTCGAGTACCGCCTTGGCCATCCTCGAGCGCCAATCGCCCGGGCAGAGCGGCTTGGGTCTGGTGATCGCGAAAAGCCTGGCGCAGCTCTGGCAGGATTTCGACTACGCCCTGATCGACAGCCCACCGCTGCTCGGGGTGCTGATGGTCAATGCGCTGGCCGCCAGCCAACAGCTGGTGATCCCGGTGCAGACCGAGTTTCTCGCGGTGAAAGGGCTGGAGCGCATGGTCAACACCCTGGCGATGATCAATCGCTCGCGCAAACAGGCCTTGCCCTACACCATAGTGCCGACGTTGTTCGACCGGCGTACCCAGGCCTCGATGAGCACCTTGCGGGTGCTGCGTAACAGCTACCCCGAGCATCTGTGGCCGGCCTATGTGCCGATCGACACGCGTTTACGCGATGCCAGCCGCGCCGGGCAGACGCCCTCGCAATTCGATCCGGGCAGTCGTGGAGTGATCGCGTACCGCGCGTTGCTCAAGCATTTGCTGGTCAATCAGTCAGCCGTCAAGGTGGCTTGAGATGAGCGTCTATGCTGAACATATGCGCTCAAGTCGATCGCGGCTGCGGCCGATAAAGCGTAGAGAACATTTTTGCGGGTTTGATTTATGAGTCGTATCGTCGCCACCGCCACCCGGCCACAACTTGCCTTGCAATCCTATCTGGATAGCTTGTTGCAGGAAGCTGCGGTCGAGCTGGCGGACAGTGTCAGCCTGGATGAATTCGAGGCGGCGGTGCTGGAAGAGCAAGTGCGCGACGCGCGGATTCTCCCGGTGGAGCAAGTAGCTGCACCCGCACCTGTCGTGACCCCCGCAGCAGAACTTATCCGGCAGCCGATCAAAGAGCCGCCTGTTGCGGTGGTCGAGCCGGTGGCACAAATCAATCCCCATGCAACGCCGCAGGCCCAGGCCCCGGTGACCTTGGACGGGCGGCCCGCCTGGGCCCAGGAACCTTTCGAGTGCCTGTTGTTCGATGTCGCCGGCCTGACCCTGGCGGTGCCGTTAGTTTGCCTGGGTTCGATCTATCCTTTAGCGGGGCAGGAGCTGACGCCGTTGTTCGGTCAGCCCGATTGGTTTCTCGGTATTCTGCCGAGCCCGGCCGGTAACCTGAAAGTGCTGGATACGGCGCGCTGGGTGATGCCCGAGCGTTACCGCGACGATTTTCGCCAAGGCTTGCAGTACGTGATCTCCGTGGGCGGTTACGAGTGGGGGCTGGCGGTGCATGAGGTCAGTCGTTCGATCCGCCTTGATCCCAACGAGATCAAATGGCGCACCCGGCGCACTCAGCGCCCGTGGTTGGCCGGTACGGTGATCGAGCATATGTGTGCTTTATTGGATATAGCGGCGTTGGCCGAATTGATCGCCAGCGGTGCCACCAAGCGCATGGCCAATGGTCAGGTTCACTGATCGAGAAAGACGGCGGGCTCGCAGTTTGGGCGGGTTCGGCAGATGATGACGGGCGGTACTAACCGCGCACGCCGCATAGGCGGCTTATGACGAGGCTGGGGATATGAAGAAAAGTTCTGCACAGGGCGCTGAAGATCCCATTCTGCAATGGGTGACCTTCCGTCTGGATAACGAGACCTATGGCATCAACGTGATGCAGGTTCAGGAAGTGCTGCGCTACACCGAGATCGCGCCGGTGCCAGGCGCGCCGAGCTACGTGCTGGGCATCATCAACCTGCGCGGCAATGTGGTCACGGT
>CAMPJN010000500.1 GCA_946886875.1 uncultured Pseudomonas sp. | reverse complement strand
GTTGGCGTAGGCGAAGTCTTCGAACAGCGGGCGCAGGGCCTGGAAGCGCGTTTGCACCTCGCCTTCGACCAGGGCGAAAAAGGTCCAGGGCAGTTCGACTTTCTCTACCTCGACGCCGGCGTGTTTGAGCTCAGGCTGTTTCGACAGCGGGTCGAATGCCGGCTGGGTCAGCACATTGGTGCCCAAGCCTTTGAGGAAGCGGTTGCCCCAGTGCATCGGCAGATAGGCCTGGCCGGAACGTACTGAATCATCGGCCTGCACCGGCACTATTAGGCTGCCACGACGGCTGCGTACTTTGACCAGATCGCCGCTTTGCAGGCGACGGCGGCGCAATTCGTCGGGGTGCAAGCTGAGCACAGCGTCTTCGACATGGCCGAACAGGCGCGCGGCGGTGCCGGTACGGCTCATGCCGTGCCACTGATCGCGCAAGCGCCCGGTATTGAGGGTCAGCGAGTAGCGCGTCTCGCGTTTTTCCTTGGGCGCGCGATAGGGGTCGGCATGGAACTGCGCGCGAGCGCTGGCGGTGGGGAAGCGGCCATCGCCATACAGGCGTGCTGTGCCCTGGGTTGCACCGGCCGGGAACGGCCATTGCTGGGGACCTTGGTTGTCCAGAATCGCGTAGCTGAGCCCCGACAGATCGAGATCGCGCTTGGCGGTCAGGTGTTTGTACTCTTCGAACAGTCCTTCAGGGCTGGCAAAGTCGAACAGGCTTGGCAGGCCGGGGCGCAGCAGTTTTTCCAAACGACGGGCGAAATCACTGGTGATCGCCCAATCCGGCCGCGCCTCTGCGGGTGCTGGCACGGCGCGGCGCACATGGCTGACGCGGCGCTCGGAGTTGGTCACCGTGCCTTCCTTCTCGCCCCAGCTGGCGGCGGGCAGCAGCAGGTCGGCGTAGTGGCAGGTCTCGGTGGTGAAGAAGGCTTCCTGCACCACCACGAACGGGCAGGCGGCGAGGGCTTCATGCACCTTGTTCTGGTCGGGCAGCGATTGCGCCGGGTTGGTGCAGGCGATCCACAGCGCCTTGATCTTGCCGACCCGCACCGCTTCGAACAGCTCTATGGCGGTCAGGCCGGTGCTGTGCGGCAGGGCGTCGACACCCCAGTGCTGGGCGACTTCGGCGCGGTGCTCGGCATTGGCCGCATCGCGGTGGCCGGGCAGCAGGTTGGACAGGCTACCGGTTTCGCGACCGCCCATGGCATTGGGTTGGCCAGTCAGGGAGAAGGGGCCGGCGCCGGGCTTGCCGATTTGTCCGGTGGCCAGGTGCAGGTTGATCAGCGCGCTGTTCTTGGCGCTGCCGCTGCTCGACTGGTTGAGGCCCATGCACCAGAGCGAAAGAAAACTCGGCGCGCTGCCGATCATCCGCGCGCACTGCTGCAGGCTTTCCTGGCTGATGCCGCAGAGCTCGCTGACCATCTGTGGGCTGTAGTCATGCACCAGGGTTTTCAGCTCATCGAAACCTTCGGTGTGGGCGTCGATATAGGCGCGGTCGATCCAGCCTTCCCACATGAGGATATGCAGGATGCCGTGGAACAGCGCGACGTCGCTGCCCGGAATGATCGGCAGGTGCAGGTCGGCCAGGTCGCAGGTATCGGTGCGCCGCGGGTCGACGACGATGATCTGCATATCCGGGCGCTTGGCCTTGGCTTCTTCCAGGCGGCGGAACAGCACGGGGTGGGCGAAGGCCATGTTGCTGCCGGCGATCAGCAGGCAGTCGCTCTGCTCGATGTCTTCGTAGTTGCACGGCGGCGCGTCGGCGCCGAGGCTGCGCTTGTAGCCGACCACGGCCGAGGACATGCACAGGCGCGAGTTGCTGTCGATATTGTTGGTGCCGACCAGGGCGCGGGCCAGCTTGTTGAAGGCGTAGTAATCCTCGGTCAGCAACTGGCCGGAGATGTAGAAGGCGACGCTGTCCGGGCCGTGCTCGCGGATGGTCTCGGCGAATACATTGGCGGCATGATCCAGGGCGCTGTCCCAGTCCGCACGCGCACGCGCCAGACCTTTGCCCAGGCGCAGCTCGGGGTAGAGCGCGCGGGCATCGAGATCGCCGGTCAGGTGCAGGGTCGAGCCCTTGCTGCACAGCTTGCCGAAATTGGCCGGGTGCTCGGGATCGCCCTGGACGCCGAGGATCTTCTCGTCATCGTGTTCGATCAGCACGCCACAGCCCACGCCGCAATAGCAGCAGGTGGAGGCGGTGATCTGATGGGATTGGGTCATGGCGTCATCTCTCTGCGGTAATCCTGTAGGCCACGCAGCGCGGGGCCTACAAGTGACCTATCAAGCACATTCGGTGGCGGTATTCAGGGTCAGCAACACGCGGCCGTTCTCGACCTTGGCTAGATGCCGGTGCGCGCAGCCGACGTCCGGTGCCACGGCTTCGCCAGACTCCAGCTCGATCTGCCAGTTATGCAGCGGGCAGGCCACGCGCTTGCCGTAGACCAGACCCTGGGACAGCGGTCCGCCCTTATGCGGGCAGCGGTCGTCGAGGGCGAATACTTCATCGGTCGAAGTGCGGAAGATCGCGATGTCGCCCTTGGGCCCGGCGACTATGCGCGAGCCCAGCGGGTTGATTTCTTCCAGGGCGCAGATATCCAGCCAGCTCATGCTTGCACCTCCAGATCGCGCAGGGCGATGCGGTCGAATTCTTTCTTCAGTTGCGGTTTGGCCAGTTGTTCCTTCCACGGGTCCTGTTCGAAGGACAGCGAGAACAGCAGGCGAGCGTGCAGCGCCTTGCGCTTCTCGGCGTCTTCCAGCACGGCTTTCTTGATGTGCTCCATGCCGACGCGCTGCATGTAATGCACGGTGCGTTCGAGGTAGAAGGCTTCCTCGCGGTAGAGCTGAAGGAAGGCCAGGCTGTATTCCATGACCTCTTCGGCTGTCTTGAGTTTGACGAAGAACTCGCCGGCTTCGGTCTTGATCCCGCCGTTACCGCCGATATACAGCTCCCAGCCGGAGTCGACGCCGATGATGCCGACGTCCTTGATCCCGGATTCGGCGCAGTTGCGCGGGCAGCCGGAGACCGCCAGCTTGACCTTGTGCGGCGACCACATGTTGAACAGCGCATGTTCCAGGTCGATGCCCATCTGCGTACTGTTCTGCGTGCCGAAGCGGCAGAACTCGCTGCCGACGCAGGTCTTCACGGTGCGGATGGATTTGCCGTAGGCGTGGCCGGACGGCATGTCGAGGTCTT
>CAMPJN010000499.1 GCA_946886875.1 uncultured Pseudomonas sp. | reverse complement strand
TATATCCGCCTCGCCTATGCTTGAAACCAGCCCGCGTGCCGCAAGGCCGCGGGTTTTGCCGTTTCCCGATTATTCGAATGCAGGTCTCTCCATGCATGACAAGCAACTGTCCACCGAAGAACTGATCGCTCAGGACGTCGGCGCGCGTACGCCGCTTGGCCCCATGGCCAGGGTTATCGCCGGCCTGGCCCTGCTCTGGTCGTTGTTCCAACTGTGGATCGCCTCGCCACTGCCGTTCATCTTCGGCGTCGGCGTACTCAACGATACTGAAACCCGCGCCATTCACCTGGCCTTCGCCCTGTTGCTGGCTTTTCTCGCCTATCCGGCGTTCAAGAAATCGCCGCGTGATCGGGTGCCCTTGGCCGACGTGGCGCTCGGGCTGGTGGCCGCTGCCAGCGCCGCTTACCTGTTCGTGTTCTACCAGCAGTTGGCGCAGCGCCCCGGCAGCTTGACTACCGCCGATCTGGTCACCGCCTGCATCGGCCTGCCGCTGCTGCTCGAGGCCACGCGCCGCGCCCTTGGCCCGCCGCTGGCGATCATCGCCCTGGTGTTCCTGGTCTACAGCCTGGCCGGGCCCTATATGCCGGGGTTGTTGTCCCACCGCGGGGTGAGCTTCAACGCCTTGGCCAACCACCAGTGGATCACCACCGAAGGGGTGTTCGGCATCGCCCTCGGCGTGTCCACCAGCTTCGTGTTCCTCTTCGTGCTGTTCGGTGCGCTGCTCGAACGCGCAGGCGCGGGGCATTACTTCATCCAGCTGGCGTTCAGCCTGCTCGGGCATTTGCGCGGCGGCCCGGCCAAGGCGGCGGTGGTGGCCTCGGGCATGACCGGGCTGATTTCCGGCTCGTCGATCGCCAACGTGGTGACCACCGGCACCTTCACCATTCCGATGATGAAGCGCACCGGCTTCTCCGCCGAGAAGGCTGGCGCGGTGGAAGTGGCGTCATCGGTCAACGGCCAGATCATGCCGCCGGTGATGGGCGCAGCGGCGTTTCTGATGGTCGAGTACGTCGGCATTCCCTATGTCGAGGTGGTCAAGCACGCCTTTCTGCCTGCGCTGATTTCCTATATCGCGCTGTTCTATATCGTCCACCTGGAATCACTCAAGCTCGGTCTCACCGGCTTGCCACGCAGCGGCCCGGCGCATACCTGGTTGCGTCGTCTGACCGGCCTGGCCTTTGGCGCGGCGCTGATCAGCGGGATTTCCCTGGCCGTGTACTACGGCCTCGGCTGGCTCAAGCCGGCACTCGGCGAAGGCTTCGCCTGGGTGCTCGGGGTGCTGCTCGCGGTGCTCTATATCGGCCTGTTGAAAATCGCCGCCAGCGTGCCGCCGCTGCCCGCCGAGGACCCGGATGCGCCGCTGGAAAAACTGCCCGAGACGCGCCCGGTATTGTTGTCCGGTCTGCATTTCCTGCTGCCGGTGGTAGTGCTGGTCTGGTGTCTGATGGTCGAGCGTCTGTCGCCTGGGCTGTCGGCGTTCTGGGGCAGCGTGATGCTGATCTTTATCCTGCTCACGCAACGCCCGCTGTTGAGTTGGCTGCGCACCGATGGCACCCATGAGCACGGCAACTTTATGGACGGCCTGGTCGACCTGCGCGAAGGCATGATCGCTGGCGCACGCAATATGATCGGTATCGGCATCGCCACCGCGGCGGCCGGGATGATCGTCGGCGCGGTGTCACAGACCGGCGTCGGCCTGGTGCTGGCGGACGTGGTCGAACTGCTGTCGATGGGCAATCTGCTGCTGATGTTGCTGCTCACCGCCTTGCTCAGCCTGATCCTCGGCATGGGCCTGCCGACCACCGCCAACTACATTGTGGTGTCCAGCCTGCTGGCACCGGTGGTGGTGGCGCTGGGGCAGCAGAACGGCTTGATCGTGCCGCTGATCGCGGTGCACCTGTTCGTCTTCTACTTCGGCATCATGGCCGACGTCACGCCGCCGGTCGGCCTGGCCTCGTTCGCCGCCGCCGCAGTGTCCAAAGGCGATCCGATCAAGACCGGACTGGTGGCCTTCTACTACAGCCTGCGTACGGCGGCGCTGCCGTTCCTGTTTATCTTCAACACCGACTTGCTGCTGATCGACGTGGACTTCTGGCACGGCGTGCTGATCTTTATCGTCGCGTCCATCGCCATGCTGATCTTTGCCGCCGGTACCCAGGGCTATTTCCTGGTACGCAGCCGTTGGTACGAGAGTGTGCTGTTGCTGCTGATCGCCTTCACCCTGTTCCGTCCGGGTTTCTGGATGGACTTGGTGCACGACCCCTATCGCGATATCGAGCCGGCGCAACTGGTCCAGGCCCTCGGTGAAGTCGAGGAGGGTAGCCAGCTGCGCCTGCGTATCAGGGGCGAGGATGCGGTCGGCGACCCACGCGAGTTCGCTCTGCTGTTGCCGGTGCCCGATGGCCCGACAGGCGAGGCACGGATGGAGAAGCTCGGCCTGCTGACCTATGAGGAAAACGACAAGCTGCTGATCGACAGCGTCACCTTCGGCAGCCCTGCCGCCGAAGCCGGGTTGGAGTTCGATCAGGAGATCATGCTGGTCCGCGCGCCGACCGAGCGCTGGCCCAAGGAGCTGATGTGGTTGCCGGGCTTGCTGTTGTTCGCCCTGGTGGTCTGGTTGCAACGCCAGCGGCGCGAACCGCGGGCGTTGCCCGTTGGCGGGACTGCGTAGCCGCAAAGCGGTTGCATGATCGACGCCCTTAGCCGGATAAGCCCCGGCGCAATCCAGAAGCAGCAAGCCGGATCGCGCTGGGGTTTATCCGCCATGAATGCTGCGCAAGCGCAAGGCTTGCGCGCTATTCCGCCCCCAGATCCTGGGCCTGCAGCGCGCCGCTTTCTCCGGCCTCCAGCACTACGTAGGCGCTTGAGCAGAACAGTGAATTGAGGCGTTTCATATCGCCGATCAGTTCCAGATGCAGCGAGCTGGTTTCGATGCTTTCCACCACTTGATGATGCAGGCGGCCGACGTGGGCGTGGGCCATGCGCCGTTCCTGGGCGCGGAAGCGGCGTTTTTCCCGGAGCAGTTGGCGGGCGCTTTCCTTGTCGCCGGAAAGGAATACCGAGAGACCCAGGCGCAAATTGGCCATCAGTTGGCTGTGCAGGGCGGCCAGTTCTTCCAGGCCGGTTTCGGAGAACGAGTGGCGCTGGGCGGTTTTCTGGTCCTGCACCTTGCCGAGCATGCGTTCGATGATGTC
>CAMPJN010000498.1 GCA_946886875.1 uncultured Pseudomonas sp. | reverse complement strand
CGCCGCGGGTGCTGCGGCAGAACAGCGCGGCCCAGTCGGCGGCGCGCAGGCCGTCCTGGCAATGACCGAAGTTGATCTCGAACTGGCCGGGGCCGAGCTCGGCGGTGATCACATTGGCGTCCACGCCCTGTTCCTTGGCCGTCTCGACTATTTCATGCAGCACCCTGGAGAAACGCGACAGCCGTTCGATATGCAGGTTGGCCTGGTCGTCGGCATCGCCGCACAGCGGGTCGCGGGGGAACTGCGGCAGGCCGTCCTTGAGACTGCGGTCGAACAGGTAGAACTCCAGCTCGAAGGCCACCACCGCGCGGATGCCGCGTTTTTCCAGGCGCGCCAGCACCTGCGCCAGCACCTCGCGCGGTTCGAACGGAATGGGCGCGGCAGTGCCGTCGGAGCTGATCAGCATCTGCCCCAGGGGCTGCGCTTCCCAGCTCACCGGCTTGAGCGTACCGGGAATCAACCGGCGCAGGGCGTCGGGGTCGCCGTCGTGGAAACAGTAGTCGCCGATCGGGTACAGGCCGCCCTGGGTGCCGAGCAGGGCGCAGTTCTGCGGCAATTTCAGCGGGCTGCCGGCGGCGACTTTTTCCAGCATGTCGATGGGGTAGCGTTTGCCATAGAAGTGGCCGGGGATGTCCAGGCTGATCAGGTCGACATAGCCAACCTGGGGATGGGCGGTGCGAAAGGCGCGCACTTCACTTAGCAGGTCGGGATGGGCAAGGGTTGTACTGGGCATGGCTCAAATCCTATGAATGCGGGTTAGCGAAACACCCAAAGCACCCGTGTCGGTTGGTCGGTCAGGTTGGCGTAACGGAATTGGCTGTGGGCGGGCAACTGGAAGCCGTCGTTGGGGCCGAGCACCACGGGCTCGGCGGCGTCGTCGAGCCAGATGCTCAGCTCGCCTTCGAGAACGAAACCGCCCTGTTCCGAGCTGTCGTCCAGGTGCCCTTCGCCGCTGCTGGCGCCGGGCGCCAGGTGGCTTTCGAGCATGGAGAAGCCGGCCGACATGCTCGGCGACACCAGCACGTCGCTGATGCCGCCGGCGTAATACAGGGTGCGTCGTTCGCCGGGACGGGTGACCCAGGGCAGCGCCCGCGGTTTGTTCAGGCTGTAGAAATAGGTGGTCGGCACGCCGAGGGTTTCGCTGATCGCGGTGAGGTCGGCGACGGTCGGGCGCGACAGGCCGCGTTCGACCTGGGAGAGGAAACCCACGGAGCGGCCGATGCGCTCGGCCAACTCGCCGAGGGTCAGGTTCTTGTGCTTGCGCAGGTCGCGAATCAGGATCGCCAGACCTTCGACTTCTTCCTGCATATCCATGGTGTTTCCTTGCCTCGAATGTATTTCGGGTTTACTGCTGTAACGACCGCGGATTTCACTGGGCTACGAGATGCGCTTTTGTAGAGTGGACATGGCGAAGCCTTGTCCACCGTTGACTGCCCCTATGGCGGACAAGCCTGCGGCATGTCCACCCTACGATTTCCCGGCCCTTTCTTAGATCAGATCGCGCAGCCGATACCAGGCCTTGCCCACCGCCTCCAATGGCGCTGCCAGCAGCGCACCACCGGAAAAGCGCGGGTTGTCGATGGTCTGGTACAGCGCCAGCAGCGTTTCATCGCCGAGAATCGCATCGCTCACCGCCCGGGCGCCGGCCAGGGTTGGCAGCACGCCGTGGCCGGAAAAGCCCTGCAGCCAGTAGCGCTGGCCCCGGCGGCCGATATCCGGGGTGCGTTTCATGCTGACATCGATATGCCCGCCCCAGCCATATTCCAGCTCGACCCCGCGCAGTTGCGGGAATACCCGCTCCAGGTACGGCCGGGTCGCCGCTTTGACATCCTTGGGGATGCCGCCGAGGTAGGTGCAACCGCCGCCGAACAGCAGGCGGTGGTCCGGGGTGAGACGGAAGTAGTCGGGGACGAACTGGTTGTCGATCACGCAGCTATTGTGCGGCAGCAGCGACTGCGCCAACTCTGGGTCGAGCGGGGCGGTGGTGACCTGGTAGGAACCCACTGGCAGCAGGCGGTTGCGCAGCCGGGTATCGAGGCGATCGATATAGGCGTTGCAGGCCAGCACCAGCACATCGCTGCGCACCTCGCCGTGAGCGCTGCGGGCGACGAAGCCACTGGCGGTCTCGCGGTAGTCGAGCACCTGGCTCTGCTCGAATATCTGCCCGCCGGCGCGTTCAATGGCGGCGGCCAGGCCTTGGGCCAATTTCAGCGGGTTGAGGTGCGCGCCTTGGGCGTCGTAGAGCGCGGCCTGGTAGCGCGGGCTGGCGATCCACTGCGGCAGTTCCTCGCCCTCGATCATGCGCAGGTGTTGATAACCCAACTGCTGTTCGGCGTGACGCTGGGCCTCGCGCAATTGGCCGACCCGGCGCTGTTGCACCGCGGCCCACAGGCTGCCGCTGCGGTAGTCGATCTCGAAGCCATGCCGGGCCGGCAACCCGCGCAGCTCCTCGGCGGCCCAGCACATGCTGTCCCAGAGCTGGCGGCTGCGTTCGGCACCCAGGGCTTTTTCCAGTGGCGGCATATCGCAGGACCAACCAAGCAGCGCCTGCCCGCCATTGCGCCCGGACGCCGCCCAGGCCACTCGGCTGGCTTCCAACAGCACCACGCGCTTGCCGGCCAGGGCCAGGCGCAAGGCCGTGTGCAGGCCGCTGAAGCCGGCGCCGATAATCAGCACATCGGTATCGAGGCGGTCTTGCAGCGTAGGACGCAGGGGGATTGGTCCGGGGAAGCACTGGGCGTAATAGCTGGCGATATGCTGGGCGGATTGCTTGAACATGGCGCGGCTCATGAAATTTATATGAATAATTTCATGAAAAGATACGCTACAAATTTCATGTGGCCAAGCTGTGACGCATCCGGATGCCTGCTCGGGCGCTTACTGAACGCGGTTACGACCGCCGTTTTTCGCGCTGTAGAGTGCCCGGTCGGCCATTTCCAGCAAGGCGTCGGCATTGGCTGGGCTACTCTCGGTCGAGGCGATACCCGCGCTCAGGGTCACCGCGAACTCGCTGGCGTCGGCAATGAATTGCAGCTCGGCGAAGCGTTGGCGGATTTCGTCGAGCACCAGTCGCGCCTGATCCGCCGGGCAGTCGGGCAGCACCACGAGAAACTCCTCGCCACCGTAACGGCCCAGGCAATCGATGCGCCTCAAGCGCTGGCGCAGCAGGTTGGCCAGGGCGCGGATCACGTTGTCGCCGGCGGCGTGG
>CAMPJN010000497.1 GCA_946886875.1 uncultured Pseudomonas sp. | reverse complement strand
TCGACCAGCTTGAGGTTCATTTCCTCGGGCAGGCCGCCGACGTTGTGGTGCGACTTGATCACGTGGGCCTTGCCGGTTTTGGCGCCGGCCGACTCGATCACGTCCGGGTAGATGGTGCCCTGGGCGAGGAACTTGATGTTGTCGAGCTTGCTGGCCTGGGCATCGAACACATCGATAAAGGTGCGACCGATGATTTTGCGCTTCTTCTCCGGGTCGGCTTCACCGGCCAGGTTGTCGAGAAACTGGGCCTCGGCATTGGCGCGGATCACCTTGACGCCCATGTTCTCGGCGAACATGGCCATCACCTGCTCGCCTTCATGCAGGCGCAGCAGGCCGTTGTCGACGAAGACGCAGGTCAGCTGATCGCCAATCGCCTTGTGCAGAAGCGCCGCGACCACCGAGGAATCCACACCGCCGGACAGGCCGAGCAGCACATTGGCGCCGCCGACCTGGGCGCGCACCTGGGCGATGGCGTCTTCGACGATATTCGACGGTGTCCACAGCGCTTCGCAGCCGGCGATTTCGAGGACGAAGCGCGAAAGGATGCGGCCGCCCTGCTTGGTGTGGGTCACCTCCGGGTGGAACTGCACGCCGTAGTAGCCGCGGTGATCATCGCTCATCGCGGCAATCGGGCAGCTCGGGGTGCTGGCAAGGATATGGAAACCTTCCGGCAAGGTGGTGACCTTGTCGCCATGGCTCATCCATACATCGAGGCCGAACACGCCGTCGTCGTCGATATGGTCTTCTATGCCTTGCAGCAGGCGGCCTTTGCCGACTACATCGACGCGGGCGTAGCCGAATTCGCGGATATCCGAACCCTGCACCTTGCCACCGAGTTGCTCGGCCATGGTCTGCATGCCGTAGCAGATGCCCAGCACCGGCACACCGAGGTCGAATACCGCGTGCGGCGCGCGCGGGCTGTCGAGCTCATGCACCGACTCCGGGCCGCCGGCGAGAATGATCCCGCGCGGGGCGAAGGCGCGAATGTCTTCGTCGCTCATATCGAAGGGGTGCAACTCGCAATACACGCCGATCTCGCGCACGCGGCGGGCGATCAACTGGGTGTACTGGGAACCGAAATCCAGGATCAGGATGCGGTGGGCGTGAATGTCAGGATGGGACATGGCCGTCTCTCGTAGCGGAATTCACAAATGACACGGGGCTGAATCGAACAGCCCCGTGACTAAATATTTTTTCAAAAATCGATTTGCCACGTCGCGAGCGCAGGGCCAGCTAGGCGGAGAGAAACGAGAAAGCGGAGTTTGCTGTAGCAAATGAGCATTTACTCACTCCGTTCGCCCTTTCGGGCCGTCCTTCTGACGTTCACTGGCAAGCCAGTATCAAGTTTCTCTCCAACAACGCTGGCACAAGCGCAGCAGCGGCAAATCGATTTTTCAGCCAACGCGGTAATTCGGCGCCTCTTTGGTGATCTGCACATCATGAACGTGGGACTCGGCCATGCCCGCGCCGGTGATACGCACGAACTCGGGCTTGGTGCGCATCTCTTCGATGGTGGCGCAACCGGTGTACCCCATGGAGGCGCGCAGGCCGCCCATCAACTGGTGGACTATTGCCGACATCGCGCCTTTATAAGGTACGCGGCCTTCGATGCCCTCGGGCACCAGCTTTTCGGCACCGGCGGAAGAGTCCTGGAAGTAGCGATCCGAGGAACCCTGGGCCTGGGACATGGCGCCCAGCGAGCCCATGCCGCGGTAGGCCTTGTAGGAGCGCCCCTGGAACAGCTCGACCTCGCCCGGCGCCTCTTCGGTACCGGCCAGCATCGAGCCGATCATCACGCAGGATGCGCCCGCGACTATGGCTTTGGACAAATCGCCGGAGAAGCGGATACCGCCATCGGCGATCAACGGGATACCGGTGCCGGCCAGTGCCGCGGCAACGTTGGCCACCGCGCTGATCTGCGGCACGCCGACCCCGGCGACTATGCGCGTGGTGCAGATCGAGCCCGGACCGATACCGACCTTGACCGCATCGGCGCCGGCTTCGGCCAGCGCTCGGGCGGCATCGCCGGTGGCAATATTGCCGCCGATCACCTGCACGTCGGGGAAGTTCTGCTTGACCCAGCGAACCCGGTCGATCACCCCCTTGGAGTGACCGTGGGCGGTATCGACGATGATCACATCGACGCCTGCGGCCGCCAGAGCGGCCACGCGGTCACCGGTATCGGCACCGGTGCCGACAGCCGCACCAACGCGCAAGCGACCTTGGTCGTCCTTGCTGGCCAGCGGATAGGCTTTGGCTTTTTCGATGTCCTTGACCGTCATCATGCCCTTGAGGTGGAAGGCGTCGTCGACGATCAGGACTTTCTCGATGCGGTGCTTGTGCAGCAGATCGCGCACGGTGTCCTTGTCGGCACCCTCCTTGACCGTGACCAGACGCTCTTTCGGCGTCATCACTTCACGTACTGTTGCATCCAGTCGATTCTCGAAGCGCACGTCGCGTGAGGTGACTATGCCGACCAGGTCGCCATTGCACAGCACCGGCACACCGGAGATGTTGTTCTGCCGGGTCAGCTCGAACAGATCGCGCACCGTGGCATCGGCCTCGATGGTGATCGGATCCTTGACCACGCCAGCCTCGAACTTCTTGACCTTGCGTACTTCCAGGGCCTGCTGCTCGATGGTCATGTTCTTGTGGATGATGCCAATACCGCCTTCCTGGGCCATGGCGATGGCCAAACGGGCTTCGGTAACGGTGTCCATGGCAGCTGAAAGCAGGGGGATATTCAGCTCGATACCACGGGTCAGGCGAGTCTTGAGGCTGACATCCTTCGGCAGAACTTCGGAATAACCAGGAATAAGTAGAACGTCGTCGAAGGTAAGAGCTTCTTGACTGATACGCAGCATGGCGGGGGCTCCCGGACGGGAAAATTGGAAGCGCGCCATTATACTCAGACGCCCCCCTGCACTCAACGCAAAGTATCGGTCCGTCGGCCCGTTCGTTCGCCAAACAGCGGTTTTGCCTTACAAATCGACCCGCACCTGGGAGATCGGATAGCCCAAACGCTCGGCGAATTCCTCGAGAAAACCCTGTTTGAACCCGGCCTCGGCCCAGTTATTGAAGATAAAACCGAGGTTGGAAAAGCCGCAGGGTTGCAGGAACAGGAAGCCATTGATGTCGTCCTCATGCCCGCACTCGGGGCAGATGAAGTTATCGGTGTGGCCGGGCATCCACTGCTCCAGGCTGTCGAACAG
>CAMPJN010000496.1 GCA_946886875.1 uncultured Pseudomonas sp. | reverse complement strand
TGCTGATCGTCGCCAGCGCCTTGTCGGTGCAGGACGTGCGCGAGCGCCCATCGGATCGCCAACAGGCCGCCGACCAGGCCCATGCGCAGTGGAAGGACGTCGACTCCGACTTCGCCGCCCTGATCAACCTCTGGCGTGGCTTCGAGGAGAAACGCCAGGAACTTGGCAGCGGCGCGCTGCGCAGCTGGTGCCGGAAGAATTTCCTCAACTATTTGCGCCTGCGCGAATGGCGCGACGCCCATCGCCAGTTGGTGTTGATTGCGCGCGATTTGCAACTCTCGTCAGGTAGCAGCGGATCGGGTAGGAGCGGCCTTGGCCGCGATGCGGTTGCCGCTCCAGAGGCCAATCGCGGCCAAGGCGCAGTGGCGCCCAACCGCTCCTACAAGGAGAACGAGCTCGCCGATAAAGACCAAGCCGCGCAACGCGCCAAAGGCTACGCCAGCGTACACAAGGCAATTCTCTCCGGTCTGCTTAGCCAGATCGGCCAGAAGACCGAAGACGGCGACTACCTGGGCGCGCGCCAGCGGCGTTTCTGGGTGCATCCATCATCCGGCCTGGGTAGAAAGAAACCCAACTGGATCATGGCCGCCGAGCTGGTCGAAACCACCAAGTTGTTCGCGCGCATGGTGGCGAAAATCGAGCCGGACTGGATCGAGCCGCTGGCGCCGCACCTGATCAAGAAGAACCACCTGGAACCGCATTGGGAGAAAAAGCGCGGTCAGGTCGTGGCCTATGAGCAGATCAGCCTCTACGGCCTGATCGTGGTCGGCCGCCGCCCGGTGCATTACGGCCCCATCGACCCCGAGGTATCGCGCGAGCTGTTTATCCGCGAGGGCCTGGTCGGTGGCGAAATCCTTTCCCGGGCCAAATGCCTGACGGCCAACCGGCAACTGCTGGAACAACTCGACGAGCTGGAAGCCAAGGCGCGGCGCCGCGATATTTTGGCCGACGAGGAAACCCTGTTCGCCTATTACCAGGCGCGCTTGCCGGCGGAGATCCACCAGGCCGCGACCTTCGACAGTTGGTACAAAAGCGAAAGCGCGAAGAATCCGCAGTTGCTGATCATGCGCGAGGAAGACGTGCTGGCGCGTGACGCCAAGGAGGTCACCGCCGCGCAGTACCCGGACACCCTGCGCCTGGGCGAGTTGACCTTGCCGTTGACCTACCACTTCGAACCCAATCACCCGCGTGACGGCGTGACCCTGCGCGTGCCGGCGCCGTTGCTGCCGCAACTGCCGGCCGAGCGCCTGCAATGGCTGGTGCCCGGCCTGCTGGAAGCCAAATGCATGGCCCTGGTGCGCGGCCTGCCCAAGGCGCTGCGCAAGAATTTCGTGCCGGTGCCGGATTTCGTCGGCGCAGCGCTAGGCAAAATCGCCTTCGCTGACGGCAGCCTGCCGCAAGCCCTGGGTCGCGAGCTGCAACGCATGACCGGCACCCGCGTACCCGACGAAGCCTGGGCGCAAGCCGATGCCGAGCTCGATAGTCATCTGCGAATGAATATCGAGGTGGTCGACAGCCACGGCAAATTCCTCGGCGAAGGCCGCGATCTGGCCGTGTTGTGCGCACGTTTCAGTGAGGCCAGCCAGGCCGCATTGGCCATCCCCAAAGCCGAACACGGGCCGCGCACGGTGGAGGCCAAGGCGTTCGCCGAGGTGGCGGAAAAGACTCAGCAGAAAATCGCCGGGCTCTCGATGACCGTCTACCCGGCGCTGGTGGAGGAGGCGGGTGCGGTGCAGGAAGGCCGCTTCTCGACCCAGGCCGAAGCCGAGTTCCAACACCGCCGCGCGCTGCAACGTCTGCTGCTGCAACAGCTGGCCGAGCCAGCCAAATACCTGCGCGGCAAACTGCCGGGCCTGACAGAGTTGAGCCTGCTGCACCGTGAGCTGGGCCGCGTCGAAGCCCTGGTCGAAGACATCCTTCTCGCCAGCCTGGACAGCTGCGTGCTCGACGGCGAAGCCACGCTACCGCGCGACGGAGCCGCCCTGGCGCAACTGGCCGAACGCAAACGTGGCGATTGGGCCGGCCACGCCGAGCGCCTGGCCAAACTCTGTCTGGAAATTCTCAAGCTCTGGCACGGCCTGCAAAAGCGCTTCAAGGGCAAGATCGACCTGGCCCAGGCCATGGCGCTCAACGACATCAAGCTGCAACTGAGCAACCTGGTCTACCCCGGCTTCGTCCGCGAAACCCCAGGCGAATGGCTCAAGGAAGTGCCGCGCTACCTCAAGGGCATCGAGCAGCGCCTGGACAAGATTGCCGGACAAGTGCAGCGCGACCGCGTCTGGAGCGGTGAGCTGGCCGGCTACTGGGAGCAATACCAGGCGCGCTTGGGCAAACACGCCCAGGAAGGCAAGCGCGACCCCAACCTGCAGCTGTATCGCTGGATGCTCGAGGAATACCGCGTATCGTTATTCGCCCAACAACTCGGCACCAAGATGGCGGTATCGGACAAGCGCCTGAGCAAGCAGTGGAGCCAGGTCGAGGCCTGAGTCTGCTGCCGTGGCAGTCGTAGGGCGGGTGCAACCCGCCATGCTTCCCCGATCTGGCGGGTGGCACCCGCCCTACAAGGCCAGCCGCCCCATACCCAGGCCTAACCAGCAACATCCGGAGAGCCCCGCCCCATGTTCACCATCACGCCTACCAACCCGGAAACCTACCGGCAGCAGACGCGCCGCATCACCCTGTTTATCGCGGGTGGCTTTATCCTGCTGACCCTGCTGCTTTCCACTGCCACTGTGAAACTGTTTGGCACGCCGGGTGGTGATAACTTCCGCTGGAACCTGATCGGCGTGCTCGTCGGCCTGGCGCTGACCATCGCCCTGGTGCGCCTGCACCTCTGGTCGCAGCCGTGGATGGCGCCAGCGGTGTACGGCTGGCGACTCAAGCGCAGCCTGATGCGCGTGACCAACATCATGCACCACGTCAAAACCGCCGTAGCGGCGGGCGACCCGGTTGCGATGAAGTTGCTGCGTTTCTACCACCTGGGCGTGACCCAGATGCACCAGCTCGACGGCAACTCCAGCGACCATAGCCAGATGACCCGCGAGATCGACCAGCACCGTGAGGCCATGACCGCCGCCGGCCTGGACACAGAGCAGAACCACCTCGACCCGGCTTGGCTGGAAGCAGTTAGGCGTTTCGACCAATAAGCCAGCCGTCGGCATGTAGATACCGTCTTGAGCCTCACCTCGCAATAGCAAGCGCCGGATCGAACGGTC
>CAMPJN010000495.1 GCA_946886875.1 uncultured Pseudomonas sp. | reverse complement strand
TTGCCGCAGAACAGCAAGGGGATCTGCTCCAGCTTGCCTTTGCGCACGGCGAGCTGGATGTAGTTGTAAACCATGATGAAGCCTTTCAAGTAGGACAGATCCTTGGTGAAAGGCATGCCCGTGGGCGTGGAGCCGCGGAACACCCGGTTGGCGTTGCTGTAGCTCTCTTCCTGGCTGAAGCCTTGTTCGCGGTAGAAGTCGAAAATCTGCAGAAAGTCCGCGCCCTCTTCGGCCATATGAATGGCGCGGGTGCGGTTGGTCAGTTTGCGCAGGCGCGTCGGGTAGGAGGCGAAGGTGATCACTTCCATCAGGATCGCCAGGCCCTCCTGGGTCACCGTAGAAGATGGTGGCCCCTTGGCCAGGAAGGTGCAGACCGGCTGACTGAGACCATTCAGCGTGGTCGCCACATGTACCAGGCCCTCATGCACTTCCAGGGCTTTGACATCGCGCTCGTTGAACATCGCATCGGCGCGGATCTTGATGTAGTCGGCGCCCGCGGCGGCATCGGCGAGAATGCCATCGGATTCGAAAACGCGGATGGTGCTCTCTTCCTCGCCGAAGACCTTGTTCAAGCGGTGCTGGAGCAGGTCGACGGCTTCGCGGGCGCTGAGGTTCTTCGGTTCGTCCTTGAGGTCGCCACGGTTATCGATGTTATTCAGGAAGTCGGAAAACATCACGCCCAGATCGGCCAACGTCGGGTCGCCGGCATGGAAGGCATCGGAGGCCGCGCCATAAAGCTCCTGGGAGATCAGGCCGAAATCCTCGGTGCCACGGGCTTCGAGCATGCGCACCACCATGCGGTACTCGCGGCACATGCGTCGCATGATCTGCCCCACCGGGTTGAACTGTCCGAGCTGGCGGGTGACATCGCGCTCGATGTTCTGGAATTCGAGCTTTTTCGCCGCCGCATCGAAGGCCAACGGACGGCTGTCGTAATAGGCGCGGTCGACCGCCGGTAGTTTCTTGCCCTTGTGTTTGAGGAATTCGTTGCGGATGCTTTCATCCCACTTCACCGCATCCAGCACGCGGATCGGCGTTTGCGCTTCGACAATCCGATCGGATAACGCCCGAACTATCAGTTGGTAATCGTCCAACCCGGTATGACTGTTCATCCGTCCCTCATTGCCTTGCGTACAAAAAACTTACTGACCGACGCGCTGATAGCGCGCGACTTCGATAAATACGTCCGAGTTTGCCTGGTCGTCCAGGTAAGCGAATACCTGTTCCAGCGGGCTGGTGATCAGCACGCCATCGCCTTGCGGCATTTCCACCAGCTTGCCGTGCAGGTTGCCCTGCTCCAGCTCCTGCAATACCCGATCGATATCCAGGTTGTAGAGTACCAGTTCGTTGTTCTCGGTCAGTTCGAAGCCGGCGATGGCGAAATTGGCGCCGTATTTCTTCGTCAGTCCCGCGGACAGGTACCAACGCTGCCCGTGGTGAGCCACGGTGAAACCGAATTCCTCGACACTGTCGAGGTTCTCAGGGCTGTCCACATACGCCTTGGCTTTATAGACATTGGAACCCGCACGGCTGACGTACAGGTAGATCTGCTCGCCCCATTCGTTCTTGCGCGACCATTCGCCGAGCAATGGCATCGGTGCCGGCTCGTTGGCCGGAATCGGGTCTTTGAAGGTAACCAGGCAACCACTCAACAGCAGGAAGGACAAGGCGGCAAGTAAGCGCCAAGCTTTCATCGTGTTCTCCTTGTGCAATCGGTTCACGCTCTCGCCCCAAAAACCGCGGCTGATTCAAAGCCCCAAGACCAAGTGCATATAACGCTTGAGGTTGGCCAACATATCCTCTCTATCCAGATGTTCGACCCCATCGAGCAGGCCCTGATACTCCATCCGCACAATAATACTCGTCAATAGCTTGGCATCCTGCTCGGGTTGTTGCGAGCCCAGCACTTCGAAGAATTGATTGACCCCCTGCAAAAGAATCTTCTGATAGGCGCGCACCAGACCATGCAAGCGTGGGTTGAGCAGGGCCTCCTGGTGAAACGCCTGCTTGGCCAGCAGATGATTGCGGTGCTCGATCAACTGATTGCGCACATATTCGACCGCTAATTCGGCTATTTCATTGGCCAGGCGCCGGCGCGCTTCGGCACTGCCGTCGAGCCGGGCGACCTTCTCCTGCAGCACGCCCTGGGTGCTGCTCCAGGTATTGGCCATATGCACGGCGCTACGCTCGACGAACTGGGCGAAGGTATCGGTGATCAGGTCATCGATATCCTTGAAATAGTAGGTGGTGGCCGAAAGCGGCACCGCTGCCTCGGCCGCTACCGCGCGATGGCGTACGGCACGCACTCCGTCGCGCACGATAATGCGCATGGCCGCATCGAGAATCGCTTGGCGTCGCTGCTCGCTGCCGTGCCTGCTGGCTTTGCGGCCCTGGTACTGAACACTTTCGGCAACGGCGTTGGCCACATGGGTGGCGCTTTCCTGGGCGGGATGAGGGATCACGGTAAGACAGTCCTTTCTGGCTGGCGAAGGGTTAACTGATTAGTCAGCAATAATCCATCTCCAGGCAATAAAAAGCCGCCCGTAGGCGGCTTCGGGACCATCAGGCCTGCGGTCGCATATGCGGGAAGAGGATTACGTCCCGAATAGACGGCGCATTGGTGAGCAACATCACCAAACGGTCGATACCAATGCCTTCGCCGGCGGTCGGCGGCATGCCGTATTCCAGGGCGCGGACGAAATCGGCGTCGAAATGCATGGCTTCGTCGTCGCCAGCGTCCTTGTCGGCCACCTGGGCGTGGAAGCGCTCGGCCTGGTCTTCGGCGTCATTCAACTCGGAATAGGCGTTGGCGATCTCGCGACCACCGATAAACAGCTCGAAGCGGTCGGTGACGCTCGGGTCCTGGTCGTTACGCCGGGCCAGCGGCGAGACTTCGAACGGGTACTGGGTGATGAAGTGCGGCTGCTCCAGCTTGTGCTCGACCAGCTCCTCGAAAATCATCACCTGCAACTTGCCCAGGCCTTCGAAGCCGAGCACCTTGGCGCCAGCCTTTTTAGCGATCTCGCGGGCCTTGTCGATGTCCTGCAGGTCGGCCGCGGTGATTTGCGGGTTGTACCTGAGGATCGAGTCGAACACCGACAGGCGCACGAACGGCTCGCCGAAGTGGAACAGCTTGTCGCCGTAGGGCACGTCGGTGGAACCCAGCACCAGCTGCGCCAGCTCGCGGAACAGCTCCTCGGTCAGGTCCATCATGTCTTCGTAG
>CAMPJN010000494.1 GCA_946886875.1 uncultured Pseudomonas sp. | reverse complement strand
TTCTCCGCCTCCGGGCCGACCATAAAGCCGGGCGTGTCGCACAGCGAAATCATCGGCAGGTCGAAGGCATCGCACAGCTGCATAAAGCGCGCGGCCTTGTCGCCGGCCGCCGCATCGATGGCGCCGCCGAGGTGCGCGGGGTTATTGGCGATCAGGCCAAACGCTCGGCCCTCGATACGGACGAAGGCGCTGATCAGCCCTGGCGCGAACTGCCGGCGCAGCTCCAGCACCGAACCGCTATCGGCCAGGCTGTCGATCACCTGGCGAATATCGTAGACGCGCAGGCGGTTCTGCGGGATCAAATGACGCAGCTCGCGCTGGTCGGCGCACTGCCAGTCGCTCACCGAACCCTGGAAGTAGGACAGGTACTGCTTGGCCACCCGCACCGCTTCGGCCTCGTCGGCGACCAGTACGTCGATCACCCCGTTGGGCCCCTGCACGTCCACCGGGCCGACCTGCTCCGCGGCGAAGCTGCCGAGGCCGCCACCCTCGATCATCGCCGGGCCGGCCATACCTATGCTGGCGTTCTCGGTGGCGATAATGACATCGCAGCAGCCGAGCAGCGCGGCGTTGCCGGCAAAGCAGCGCCCGGAGACCACGCCGACCAGCGGTACCAGCCCGGACAGCCGGGCCATGCCAACGAAGGTATGGCAATCCAGCCCGGCCACACCGACGAAGTCGGTGTCCCCCGGCCGCCCGCCGCCGCCCTCGGCGAACAGCACCAGCGGCAGGCGCCATTGCTCGGCCAGCTGCAGCATGCGGTCGGTCTTCTTGTGGTTCATCACCCCCTGGGTGCCGGCGAACACCGTGTAGTCGTAGGCGATGGCCATGCAGCGCGCCGCCTCGGCGCCGAACTGCGCTGCGTTGACCGTGCCGGTACCGGTGACCAGACCATCGGCTGGGCTCAGCTCGATCAGTTCTTCCGGCGTGCGTCGACGCCGTTGCGCGGCGAGGGCGAAGCCGCCGTATTCGTTGAAGCTGCCGTCATCGAGCAGGTCGGCGAGGTTTTCCCGGGTCGTGCGCTGGCCGCTCTTGCGCCGCTTGGCCACGGCCAGCGGGCGGCGTTCGTCGGTGAGCAGCGCCTGGCGCTCCAGCACTTCGGCGAGGTCGGCGCGGATATGCGCCAGATCCAGGCTTTCTTCGCTCTGCACGCCGCTGTCGTCCACTACGCCGGGTTCGAGGAACAGCAGCGCCTGACCTTGATTCAGCGCATCGCCGGGCTGGGCGGCGAGGGCGCGGACGATGCCGCTCTGGCTGGCCTTGACCACGAACTCCATCTTCATCGCCTCCAGCACCGCGATGGCTTGCCCGAGCGCCACGGCATCGCCCTCGGCTACTTCCAGGCTGACCAGCACGCCGGTGCTAGGCGCGTTCAGCGGCTCGGTGCCGGGCGGGGCCTCGAGTTGGTTGTGCGGCTTGTACGCGGCGGCGGTCGGCTGGGCGAAAAACAGATGGGAATGGGCCTGGGTTTGCGCGGCCAACAGTTCGCCCAGCTGGCTTTCGACGAAGCGCGTGCTGACCTGGTTGGCCAGCACCTCGGGGCGGCGCAGCAGGTTCTGCAGCAGATGCAGGTTGCTCGCCACGCCCTCCAGGCGGAATTCGCAGAGCCCGCGGTAGGCACGCCGCAGCGCACTCGGGTAGTCCGGGGCGTGGGCGATCAGTTTGGCCAGCAGCGAGTCGTAGGCGGGGCTGACCGGATAGCCGGCGTAGCCGTAACCGTCGACGCGCAGCCCCGGCCCGCTGGGTGGTTCGTAGGCGGTCAGGGTGCCGGCGGCCGGGCGGGTGTCGCCGTCGGCGTTCATGCTTTCCAGGTTGATCCGCAGTTGCACGGCGCAGCCATTGATGGCCGGCGGCTGCAGCAGATTCAGTTGCTCCAGGCTGTGCCCGGCGGCCAGCCTGAGTTGGGTCTGCAGCAGGTCGACGCCGGTAATCTGCTCGGTAACCGTGTGCTCGACCTGGATACGCGGGTTGGCCTCCATAAAGTAGAAGCGCTCGGGCTGCTGGCTATCGAGTAGAAACTCGAAAGTACCCAGGCCCTGATAGCGCGCCGCACCGGCCAGCTTCAGCGCCGCGGCGATCATCCGCTCGCGGGTCGCCGCTGGCAGGTCCGGGCTGGGAGCGACTTCCACCAGCTTCTGCTGGCGTCGTTGCAGGCTGCAATCGCGCTCCCATAAATGGCTGACCGCGCCCGTGCCATCGCCCAGCACCTGAATTTCGATATGCCGGGCATCCTGTACCAGTTGCTCGATATAGAGCGCGTCGGCGCCAAAGGCCGCGCGAGCTTCCGACTGGCAGCGGGCGAACGCCTGATCCAGTTCGGCTGCGGCGAATACCGGGCGCATCCCGCGCCCGCCACCGCCGGCCAAGGCCTTGAGCATCACCGCGCCGCCGTCGCCCAGGCCGCTGAGAAATTCATGGGCCTGCTGCAGATCGACCGCCCGGTTGATGCCGCTGACCAACGGCACCTCACAGCGCTCGGCCAGCTCGCGGGCCGCGGCCTTGTCGCCGAACAGCTCCAGCACCTCGGCGCTGGGGCCGATAAAGCGCAGCCCTTCAGCCTCACAGCGCCGGGCGAACTCGGCGTTCTCGGCGAGAAAACCGTAACCGGGATGAATCGCCTCGCAACCCTGGGCTTTAGCGATGGCCAGCAACTGCGCCATATCCAGATAAGCCGCCACGCCACGGCCCTGGAGCGCGACCGCGCTATCGGCTTTGCGCAGATGCAAGGACGCGGCGTCGTCCTCGGCGTATACCGCCACCGAACGAATACCCAAATCCGCACAGGCGCGGGCGATACGAATGGCGATCTCGCCGCGGTTGGCTATCAGCAGGGCAGAAAAGGGCATGGTGGCTCCAGATTTGTTGTTCTGTAGCCATCTTAGGCGCTCGGCGGGCTGGGTAAACCAAGCCTTAGTTGCTGAGGGTAGAGCTATTGATACGGGTGATAATGCGCGACTGCTGAGGCGTGATCGCGGCCAAGGCCGCTCCTACAAGGAGAGTGATTACCGTAGGAGCGGGCTTGGCCGCGATAGAGCAACTAGATGGGCGACTGTGTCAGCTGCGGCGTTCGACGATAAACAGCGCCAGTTCGCGCAGTGGTTCGGCGGCTTCGTCGAAAGGGCGCAGGGCATGCAGGGCCAGGTCGCGTAGTTCCAGGGCGTAGGCCTTGGCTTGCTCGAGGCCGAGCAGGGCGGGGTAGGTGGGCTTGTCGTTGGCCTGGTCCTTGCCCTGGGT
>CAMPJN010000493.1 GCA_946886875.1 uncultured Pseudomonas sp. | reverse complement strand
TCAAAGATGTGCCTTGCAAGATCAATTTAATCCCGTTTAATCCCTTCCCTCACTCCGGTTACGAGCGGCCCAGCAACAATGCCATTCGCCGTTTCCAGGACCTGCTGCACAAAGCCGGGCACAATGTCACCGTACGCACCACGCGTGGGGAAGATATCGATGCCGCCTGCGGCCAGTTGGTTGGCCAGGTTATGGACCGTACCCGCCGTAGTGAGCGTTACATCGCCGTGCGTGAACTCGCAGTGCGTGATGTGAGTAGCGAGGCAGAGACGCCGCGTTCCGCCGCCAATCGAACCTGAAGAGAGGAAACCCATGACCCTGCGCCCAGCGCTGTTCTTGTTAATCGCCAGCCTGTTGGCCGGTTGTGTGTCGACGGGTGATGTCGATCCGATGAGAACCGAAGCGGGGCGAGACGAGGCGCGCGACGCCTATGTCCAGCTGGGTATCGGTTATGTGCAGCAAGGCTCCAGCGAACGCGCCAAGGTGCCGCTGAAGAAAGCTCTCGAGCTAGACCCCAACAACGCCGATGCTCATGCCGCCCTGGCGTTGGTGTTTCAGATGGAAATGGAAGCCAAACTGGCCGACGAACACTATCGCAAGGCGTTGGCGCAGCGTGGTAATGATGCGCGGCTATTGAACAATTACGGTAGTTTTCTGTTCGAACAAAAACGCTACCCGGAAGCCTTCGAATATTTCCAGCGCGCCGCTCAGGACACGCTCTATCCTGAGCGTTCGCGGGTATTCGAGAACCTCGGCATGACCGCCTTGATGCTCGACCAGCGGCAGCAGGCGAAAGGTTATTTCGAGCGTGCATTGCGCCTCAATAGCAAACGCGCCATGGCGCTGCTGGAGATGGCGATATTGTCCTACGAGGACAAAGAGTACATACCGGCGCGCCGTTATTACGAAGGCTTCAGCGCGTTGTCCGAACAGAACGCCCGCAGCCTGCTACTGGGTACGCGTTTGGCGAAAATCTTTGAAGATCGCGACAAGGCCGCCAGCATTGGCCTGCAGTTGAAGCGGTTTTATCCCGGTACGCCGGAATATCAGCAATACCTTTCGGAGCAATGATGAAAGCGGCGCCCCCTGAAGTTGCAGTAGTCCATCGCATCAACCCCGGTGAATCCCTGCGCAAAGCTCGCGAGAGCAAAGGTTGGACGATTGCCGAAGTGGCCGCGCAGCTCAACTTGACTCCGCAGCGCCTGGGTCAGATCGAAGTCGGTGCTTTCGACAAGTTGCCGGGGCATACCTTTGCCCGCGGCTATATTCGTGCCTACGCAAAATTGCTCGGCCTGGATCAGAACCGTTTGGTGCTGGAGTTCGATCAATTCACTGGTAGCGATGCCGCCGGTGCCAGCGTGCACAGCCTCGGGCATATCGAAGAGCCGGCGCGCTATTCGCAGAACGTGCTGCGGTTCGTCAGTTTTCTACTGCTGCTGGGTTTGGCGGGTGTCGGATTCTACTGGTGGCAGGAACAATCCGAGCGCCAAGCCGATCCGCTGTCGACCAGCAGTATTGGCCGCGTGGAAGTGGAGGGCGCCGATGGCGCTACCCAGATCCATGTGCTCGATGAGCCTGAAGATCAAGCTGTGATCGATGCGCAGGCCGGCACCGAATTGAATCTGCCAAGCGTATCGGCCGATGTTGCCGCGCAACCCGATGCGCAACAGGGGCCCTCGGCAACTGCAACAGCGGATGCACCCGCAGAGCAGCCGGCCGCCGTCGCTGAGCCCGAGACGCCGGCTGCGTCCGAAGAAAGTCCCGCAACTGCTGCTCCAGAGCCCGTTGCGGAACCTGTGGCCGTAGCGGCGGGCGAGGGCGTGGTGGCTTTGCAGTTCAGTGCCGATTGCTGGGTGCAGTTGCGCGATGCCGATGACAAGAAGCTGTTTGCCGGGCTCAAGCGCAAGGGCGAAAGTCTGCAGTTGGTCGGCAAGGCACCCTTGGAACTGCGTCTGGGGTATGCCCGTGGCGCTCAAGTCAGTTACAACGGTGCGGCAGTCGATTTGACCCCCTTTATCACGGGTGAAACCGCGCGTATCCAGCTGGGTGGACAGTAAAAATGCATGGTGAATCGCCGGTCAAGCGTCGTCTCTCGCGCAAGATTTGGGTTGGCTCGGTACCCGTAGGGGGCGATGCGCCCATCGCGGTGCAAAGCATGACCAACACCGATACCAATGATGTCGCCGCTACTGTGGCTCAGGTTCGTCGCCTGCAAGATGCGGGTGCCGATATCGTGCGCATTTCGGTGCCCGATATGGATGCCGCCGAAGCCTTCGGCCGGATCAAGCAACAGGTCAGCCTGCCGCTGGTCGCCGATATCCATTTCGACTATCAGATCGCCCTGCGCGTGGCCGAGCTGGGTGTCGATTGCCTACGCATCAACCCGGGCAATATCGGCCGTGAAGATCGGGTCAGGGCAGTGGTTGAGGCCGCCCGCGACCGCGGCATCCCGATTCGTATTGGGGTCAACGCCGGCTCGCTGGAAAAAGACCTGCAGAAGAAATACGGTGAACCGACCCCGGAAGCGCTGGTTGAGTCGGCGTTGCGCCATGTCGAACACTTGGACCGTTTGAATTTCCCGGACTTCAAGGTCAGCGTCAAAGCCTCCGATGTGTTTATGGCGGTCGAGGCCTATCGCCTGCTGGCCAAGCAGATCGAGCAACCGCTGCACCTGGGCATCACCGAAGCTGGCGGCCTGCGTTCCGGTACGGTGAAGTCGGCGGTCGGTCTGGGCATGCTGCTGGCCGATGGGATTGGCGATACCATCCGCATTTCCCTGGCCGCCGATCCGGTCGAGGAGATCAAGGTCGGTTTCGATATCCTCAAATCGCTGCGTCTGCGTTCCCGCGGGATCAACTTTATCGCCTGCCCGAGCTGCTCGCGGCAGAACTTCGATGTGGTCAAGACCATGAACGACCTCGAAGGTCGCCTGGAGGACCTGCTGGTGCCGCTGGACGTCGCGGTGATCGGTTGTGTGGTCAACGGTCCGGGCGAAGCCAAGGAAGCGCATATCGGTCTGACCGGCGGCTCGCCGAACAACCTGATCTATATCGATGGCAAGCCTGCGCAGAAACTGAATAATGAAAACCTGGTGGATCAGCTGGAAAAGCTGATTCGCCAGAAAGCGGCCGAAAAGGTCGCGGCTGACGCCGCCCTGATCGTGCGCAGCTAACCCGTTAAGGAATTGAATTGAGCAAGTCCCTGCAAGCCATTCGTGGCATGAACGACACCCTGCCCGAGCA
>CAMPJN010000492.1 GCA_946886875.1 uncultured Pseudomonas sp. | reverse complement strand
CGCTACCCGCTGATGATCGAGCGCTTTATGGCGCTGGCCTTCGAACCGGGTGCCGAGCTGCCGCAGCCGTATCCGCGGCCGGCCCTGCAGATAGACCCGACCAGCCGCGATGAGGCCTTGGCCAAGTTTGGCCTGAGTCTGGATCGCCCGGTATTGGCGCTTTGCCCGGGCGCCGAGTTCGGCGAGGCCAAACGCTGGCCAAGCGAGCACTACGCCCAGGTCGCCGAGGCGAAGATTCGCCAAGGCTGGCAAGTGTGGCTGTTCGGTTCGAAGAGCGATCATCCGGTCGGCGAAGAAATCCGCATGCGCCTGATACCCGGCTTGCGTGAAGAGGCGACGAATCTGGCTGGCGAGACCAGTCTGGCCGAGGCGATCGACTTGCTGTCCTGCGCCGGCGCCGTGGTTTCCAACGATTCCGGGCTGATGCATGTGGCGGCGGCGCTCAATCGTCCGTTGGTGGCGGTTTACGGCTCGACTTCGCCGGCGTTCACTCCGCCGCTGGCCGAGCAGGTGGAAATCGTCCGCCTGGGGCTGGAATGCAGCCCCTGTTTTGACCGCACCTGCCGCTTCGGTCACTACAACTGCCTGCGCGAACTCAAGTCGGACCCGGTGATCGAGGCGCTTGATCGCCTGGTGGCCGATCCGGTAGAGGTTCAATAGTGCGGGTTCTGCTGGTTAAAACTTCCTCGCTCGGCGACGTCATTCATACGCTGCCGGCGTTGACCGATGCTGCGCGTGCGATTCCTGGTATCCAGTTCGATTGGGTGGTGGAGGAGGGTTTCGCCGAGATTCCCGCCTGGCACCCGGCCGTGGCCCAGGTGATTCCGGTGGCGATCCGCCGCTGGCGCAAAAATCTTTGGCAGACCCTCAAGAACGGCGAGTGGAAACGCTTCAAGCAACGCCTGAAGGAAAGCCGCTACGACCTGGTGATCGACGCCCAGGGTCTGCTGAAAAGCGCCTGGTTGACCCGCTACGTCAAGGCGCCGGTGGCTGGTCTGGATCGCAACTCCGCGCGCGAACCTATGGCCAGCCGTTTGTACGATCGGACCTATGCGGTACCGCGCGAACAGCACGCCCTCGAGCGGGTACGCCAGCTATTCGCCCAGGCCCTGGATTATCCCGTGCCGCAGGGCGTTGGCGATTATGGCCTGAACCGCGCGCAGCTGGCCGGTGCGCTGACCCAGCCCTATCTGCTGTTTCTGCACGGCACCACCTGGCCGAGCAAGCATTGGCCGGAAGCCAATTGGCGCGACCTGGCCGAGCGCATGAGCGCGCTGGGCTGGGCGATTCGCCTACCCTGGGGCAACCCGGAAGAGCACGCGCGGGCCGAACGCCTGGCCGCCGGCCTGGATAACGTAGCCGTGCTGCCCAAGCTGAATCTGGCCGGCGTGGCCAAGGTGATCGCCGGGGCCAGCGCCTGCGTAGCGGTGGACACCGGCCTGGGCCATCTGGCGGCGGCGCTGGATGTGCCGAGCATTTCGCTTTATGGTCCGACCCGGCCGGGCCGGGTGGGCGCTTATGGTCGCTCGCAGATTCACCTGTGCGCCACCGGCCCGGATGCCGGTCTGGGTGACCGCCATAAGCCCTGCTTCGACAGCCTGACGGCCGAGCGAGTGGCGACCGAGCTGGAAGCTTTGTTGCTGGCGGAGGAAACCGCCTGATGGTGCCGCCGCGAATTATCCCTGGAGGGCATCCGGGCCAAACGATTGAAGGGCACGCCTGATGCAACTGGCTTTTATCCTCTACAAATATTTCCCCTACGGCGGCCTGCAGCGCGATTTCATGCGCATCGCCCTGGAGTGCCAGGCACGCGGCCATGGCATTCGCGTCTATACGCCGATCTGGGAAGGCGAAGTGCCGGCTGGCTTCGAGGTGGTGGTGGTGCCGGTCAAGGCGCTGTTCAACCACAAACGCAACGAAAAGCTCACCGCCTGGATCGAAGTCGACCTGGCCAAGCGACCGGTGGATCGGGTTGTGGGCTTCAACAAAATGCCCGGGCTGGATGTCTACTACGCCGCCGACGGTTGTTTCGAAGACAAGGCGCAGACGCTGCGCAACCCGATTTACCGCAAATGGGGGCGCTACAAGCACTTCGCCGATTACGAGCGGGCGGTGTTCGGCCCTGATGCCAAAACCGAAATCCTGATGATTTCCGAGGTGCAGCAGCCGCTGTTTATCAAGCACTACCACACCCCGCTGCAGCGCTTTCATCTGTTGCCGCCGGGTATCGCCCTGGATCGCCGCGCGCCGGCCAATGCCGCGCAGATTCGCGCCGAATTTCGCCGCGAATTCAATCTCTCGGACGGCGACCTGCTGCTGGTGCAGATCGGCTCGGGCTTCAAGACCAAGGGCCTGGATCGCAGCCTCAAGGCTCTGGCCGCTTTGCCGCGCGAGCTGAAGCAGCGCACTCGGCTGATCGCCATCGGCCAGGACGATCCGCGTAGCTTTCAGCTGCAGGCCAAGGCCCTGGGTATTGCCGATCAGGTGCAGATACTCAAGGGCCGCAGCGATATCCCGCGCTTCCTGCTCGGCGCCGATCTGCTGATCCATCCGGCCTATAACGAGAACACCGGCACCGTGTTGCTGGAAGCATTGGTGGCGGGGCTGCCGGTGCTGGTCACCGATGTTTGCGGCTACGCCCATTACATCGTCGAGGCGGACGCCGGGCGGGTGTTGCCCAGCCCCTTCGCCCAGGAACAGCTCAATCACCTCCTCGCCGATATGCTCGCCGACGACCAGCGTCGCGCCTTCTGGGCACGCAACGGCCTGGCCTATGCCGACTGCGCCGACCTCTATTCCATGCCGCAGCACGCGGCCGACATTATCCTGGCGGCGCGTCCATGAAGCTGGTGCTGGCTGAACCCTTTAAAACCCTGTGGGCCGGGCGCGATGCCTTTGCCGAAGTCGAGGCCCTGCAGGGCCAGGTCTATCGCGAGCTGGAAGGCCGTCGCACCCTGCGCACCGAAGTCGCCGGGCGCGGCTATTTCGTCAAGATCCACCGCGGCATCGGCTGGGGCGAGATCGTCAAGAACCTGCTCACGGCCAAACTGCCAGTACTGGGCGCGCGCCAGGAGTGGCAAGCAATTCGTCGCCTACACGAGGTCGGCGTACCGACCATGACCGCGGTGGCCTATGGCGAACGCGGCAGCAACCCGGCGGCGCAGCATTCCTTTATCGTCACCGAGGAATTGGCGCCGACCGTCAGCCTGGAAGATTTCTGCATGGATTGGCCGCGCACACCGCCGCCAATCGC
>CAMPJN010000491.1 GCA_946886875.1 uncultured Pseudomonas sp. | reverse complement strand
CCAGCCTGCTGGAAGGCATCGGCGTATTCGACAGCTCGGTGGCGGGCCTGGGCGGGTGCCCTTACGCCAAGGGCGCCAGCGGCAACGTGGCGAGCGAGGATGTGCTCTACCTGCTCAATGGCCTGGGCATACAAACCGGGATCGATATGGACAAGCTGATCGCAGCCGGTCAGCGCATCTGCGCGGTATTGGACAAGCCCAACGGCTCACGGGTGGCGCGCGCCAAACAGGCCAGCGCGTAGGGTGGACATGGCGAAGCCTTGTCCACCGCTGACGATGGCGTCAGGCTTTCTTTACGCCCTGTAAAGCCTGGTCATCAGGGCCGACGCAGAACTGCCAGCAGCGTTACAACGGCTCTACAGCGGCGCCCAACGGCAAGCCGATGGCAGGGCGGAATCGTTCAGGCAAGCCAGGTATCAGGCGCTAGGCTTGCAGCAATCCGTCAGGCCAATGGCCGACATAATAAAAATCACGAGGAACCGACATGCAACAGCCCCTGTGGACGCCATCCGCCGAACGTATTGCGGCCACCCGGATGGACGCGTTCCGCCATTTCGTCAACCACCGCCACAGCCTGAGACTACCCGACTACCCGGCCCTGCACGCTTGGAGCGTGGCGCAGCGCGAGACGTTCTGGCAGGCCATAGTCGAATTCTTCGAGGTTCGTTTGAGCCAGCAACCCAGCCGCGTTCTCGAAGAAGGCCCAGCGATGCCCAGTGCTCGCTGGTTTCCCGGCGCCAGCCTGAACTTCGCCGAACAGCTGCTGCGCCGCCGCGACGACCATCCTGCGCTGGTTGCCATTGGCGAGGACGGCTCACGCGAGCAACTGACTTACGCTGAACTGGCCGCCCATGTCGCCGGCCTGCAGCGCAGCCTCAAGGCCGCCGGCGTCGGTATCGGCGACCGGGTCGCGGCCTTTATGCCCAACACCTGGCAAACCCTGGTCGGCATGCTCGCCGCCACCAGCCTGGGCGCCACCTGGTCGAGCTGCTCGCCGGACTTCGGCACCCCGGGGTTGATCGACCGTTTCGGCCAGATCGAACCCAAGGTGCTGATCGCAGCCGCCGGTTACCGCTACGCCGGAAAAAATATCGACCTGACGACCAAACTCAATGAAATCCTCGAACGACTGCCGTCGCTGCAACAGCTGATAGTAGTGCCCTACTCCAACCCCCAGACGAAAGCGGCCGACTTCCATTCAGCGGCCGAGGTCGCGCTCTGGCAGGATTTCTACCAGCCCGGCGGTGAGCCCGAATTCACTCCGGTGCCCTTCGACCATCCGCTGTATATCCTCTATTCCAGCGGCACCACCGGCGTGCCCAAGTGCATCGTTCATGGCACTGGCGGCTTGCTGCTGCAACATCTCAAGGAACTCGGCCTGCATACCGACCTCGGCGCCGACGACACGCTGTTCTACTACACCACCTGCGGTTGGATGATGTGGAACTGGCTGGTCTCGGGGTTGGCCCTTGGGGCTACATTGCTGCTGTTCGACGGCTCGCCATTCCACCCGGGCGCCGAGCGCCTGATCGACCTGATCGACGCGGAAAACATCAGCATCTTCGGCACCAGCGCCAAGTACCTGGCCGCCCTGGAAAAGGCCGGGGCCAAACCGGGCAGTACGCACCGTTTGACCCGCCTGAAGGCAATCCTCTCGACCGGCTCGCCGCTGTCCCACGAAAGCTTCGAATACGTCTACCGTGAGATCAAAGCCGATCTGTGTCTGTCGTCGATTTCCGGCGGCACCGATATCGTTTCCTGCTTCGCCCTCGGCAACCCTGTGCTACCGGTATGGCGTGGCGAGTTGCAATGCAAGGGTCTGGGCATGGATGTGCAGGTATGGAACGACGCCGGCCAGGCCGTTATGGGTGAGAAAGGCGAATTGGTTTGCGCCCAGCATTTTCCATCGATGCCGGTGGGCTTCTGGAACGATGCCGATGGCAGCAAGTTCAAGGCCGCCTACTTCGAAACCTTCCCCGGCGTTTGGGCCCATGGCGACTACGCCGAGGAAACCGTGCATGGCGGCCTGGTGATCCACGGCCGCTCCGACGCGGTGCTGAATCCCGGCGGGGTACGGATCGGCACCGCGGAGATCTATCGGCAGGTGGAAAAGGTCGAAGAGGTGCTGGAATCCATCGCCATCGGCCAGGACTGGGATGACGACGTGCGGGTGGTGTTGTTCGTTCGTTTGCGCGATGGCGTGACACTGAGCGATGAGTTGCAGACGCGCATCCGCCAGGTAATCCGCGCCAACACCACGCCGCGTCATGTGCCGGCGAAGATTATCGCCGTGAGCGATATTCCGCGTACCATCAGCGGCAAGATCGTAGAGCTGGCGGTGCGCAATGTGGTCCACGGCAAACCGGTGAAAAATACCGATGCCCTGGCCAATCCACAGGCGTTGGAGTTGTTCCGCGATTTAGCCGAGCTGCGGGACTGACCGGCAGCACTACGTGGCGACAGGACTGCGAAGGGGGTTTGCAAATGAGCGAGCGAGATAAGCGCGACGACAACGACGACAAGCCATTGACGCTGTGGGAAATGCTGCAAAGCGTTTTATCCGCAGCTATCGGCGTGCAGAGTGGCAAAAACCGCAGCCGCGACTTCAGCCGCGGCAAACCCAGTCACTTCATAATTCTCGGGGTGTCCTTCACCCTGGTGTTTGTCCTGGTCATCATTGCCGTGGTCAAGCTGGTGCTGCACCTGGCAGGCATCTGAACGAACGCAATCGCGCTCCCCTCCTGTTCGAGGAGAGGAGCTGAAGACTACTGCTGGCTCACCCAGAACACGGCAGTAGCGACCGCGAGCAGGATCAGCGTAAAGATCGCCCAGGCATCGACAGCACTGTCTCGCTCGTTGGGTTCGGAGTAATCACTCATGGCATCGTCCTTTATCGTGGTTGGAAAGGGTTTGCTCAGCCAGTTAAGACCACAAAGTCCTTCCGCTCAAGCAGTTGCGCATTAACGGCGCAGTTTTCTTAGTGCCATTGGTTAAGTACATATACGCAAACATCACTTTTGCCGTTCGGCCTGAACTGGTATCTTCCCCCGCCTCCGCCGGGAGTGCGCAGCCGTGTGTGCAGAAAGCAGTAACAGCCATTGATAATGCCGCGAGTGCCTTGCCTCGCACTGTCATTGCAACGGCCAGTTGGCTATCTAGATAAAAAGTTGGCTGTCTAAATAAAAGCCGTAGCCTGAACCCACAGGATATATATGTACGTATACGACGAGTACGATCAACGGATCGTTGAGGAAC
>CAMPJN010000490.1 GCA_946886875.1 uncultured Pseudomonas sp. | reverse complement strand
CTGTCGGCGCCCTGGGTCGGCATCCTGCAGGACGGCGCCTGGCTGCGCTACGCCAACCACGCCAACAGCTGCGCGCGCCTGCTCGCCGAGCTGGTCGCCGATGTGCCGGGGGTCAGTCTGATGTTTCCGGTGGAGGCCAACGGGGTGTTCCTGCAGATGTCCGAAGCCGCCCTGGAAACCCTGCGCGCCAAGGGCTGGCGCTTCTACACCTTTATCGGCGCCGGCGGCGCGCGCTTCATGTGTTCCTGGGATACCGAAGAGCAACGGGTGCGCCAACTGGCCGCGGATATCCGCACCGCCATGGGCGCGGATTAAGCGCCCAGCGCCGCATGCAGTTCGTCCGCTCGCCCGCCCACTGCTGCCATCTGCGACTAGGCTGATGGAGATAGAGGCGAAATGCCTGCATGGGCGGGCGCGGAGTACGCATATGGCAGCCAACGACAGCTTCGAACTCAGCCTGGAAGAGCTGAGCCTCGAACCCCTGGAGCAACCCACCGCAGCGCCTGTCCAGGCCAAGGCCCCGGCGCATTTCAAAATCGACACCCGCGGCAAGAGCGAGCGACGCAGCCATGCCGACCGACGCAACACCATCCGCTTCGAGGAAGACCGCCGCGCCAACCAAGACCGCCGCGCCGAAGCCAAGGGCTGGACTCTGGGTACGGATATCTAGCTGCTTGGCGGCGGGACGGATAACGTTTTATCCATCCGCAAAATTGCGATGATGGATGAGCAAAGCGCCATCGCCCTACGCCGCCCGGTAGCCCGGATGAAATCCGGGGAGTCGTATCCGGCAGCGCGTAGCCTGGGTTGAGCGCAGCGATACCCAGGGCGCCGATACCCGGGTATCGCTTCGCTCAACCCGGGCTACCATTGGATGACTTTCGATTGTTCCCACATCGAGGCGTCGAACCGTCCACGTGGGAACGATCAGCTGCTCCAGTGGCCCGGATGAAAGCCGGGCTACACCACCTGCGCAGCACTCAATAATCGATGGTCACATCGCCCTGGGCCACGCTGCAGCAGGAGAGGATAAAACCCTCGGCGAGGTCTTCGTCGGTGATGCCGCCGTTGTGTTCCATGGTCACCTCGCCAGCGGTTTTCATCACCTTGCAGGTACCGCAGATGCCCATACCGCAGGCCTTGGGGATATGCAGGCCGAGCTTGGCGGCAGCCGCGTGCACAGTTTCGCCAGGGTTGATGCGGATGCTCTTGCCGGTAGCGGCAAAGGTCACCTGGTGCTGGTCGGCCGCCGGCACCGGCGGCGCTTCGGCGGCTTCGGCGGCCAGTTCCTTGACCTCGGCGCGCACTTCCGGCGGCGTCGCGCCGAAGGACTCTTCGTGGTAACGCTGCATGTCGTAGCCGTTGTTCTGCAGCAGGTGCTTGACCGCGTTCATATAGGGCGTCGGACCGCAGCAGAAGATTTCCCGCTCCAGATAATCCGGGGCGATCAATTCCAGCATCTTCTGGTTGAGGTAACCGCGATAGCCGGCCCAGGCCTCGCCCAGGCCGTGTTTCTCGCAGATCACGTGCAGGCTGAAGTTATTGATCCGCGCGGCCATGTGCTCCAGCTCGCGGTGGTAGATGATGTCCTTCGGCGAGCGCGCGCTGTGCACGAAGACCATATCGACATTGCCATTGGTGTCGTAGAACCAACGCGCCATCGACATCACCGGGGTGATACCGACCCCGCCACTGAGAAACAGCACTTTTTCCGCCGGGAAATCCATGGCGTTGAACAGCCCGACCGGGCCGTGCACCGGCAGCACGTCGCTTTCTTTCAGATTGTCGTGCAGCCAGTTGGAAACCTTGCCGCCCGGCACCCGCTTGATGGTGATGGAGAAGCTGTAGGGCACCGAGGGCGAGCTGGAGATGGTGTAGGAGCGCATGATCGGCTGGCCGTCGATCTCCAGTTCCAGGGTGACGAACTGCCCCGGCTTGAAGAAGAACAGCACCGGCTGATCCGCCATAAAGCAGAAGGTGCGTACATCCCAGGTTTCCTGGATAACCTTGACGCAGCGCACCATATGGCGGCCATTGCTCCAGGTCTGGGTGGTAACCGGATTGAGGAAGTCGTTCGACATGGTCGTTCTCTCGTGCACGGGGCCTGTTGCCGGCCTGATGGAGCGATTGTGCGCAAGGCTCCGGGCGACGACTTATCTACTAACGACATTTATATGCTTACCGCGACCTGCCGCTGAACCCGGGGCTTGCCGCGTCGGAAACGGATGCGGCCATGTCGCCCATGGATAAGGTCGCGAACACGGCCAACTCCACACTCGACTCATGCCAAAGAAGCACGCCGCGGACAGGTGCGCCCTCGCCCCAGCCGCAGGAAACCCAGCAGCCTTGCGCAGCAACCGAACAGCCACTTTTTGCGGCAATCGCCGGTGCGATTGCCATTGAGGAGTCACCGATGGACGTCACTTCCACCCTGAGTTTAGGCGACCCGCTGGAACCAGCGCGCAAGGCCACCGCCGAGATGCTGCAGACCCGCGAGCGCACCTTTTCCCTGCCGCAGCCGTTCTACAACGATGAGCGCCTGTTCCAGATCGACATGCAGGAGATCTTTCACAAGGAGTGGTTGATCGCCGGCATGACTTGCGAGATCCCGGCCAAGGGCAACTTCATCACCCTGCAGATCGGCGACAACCCGATCCTGGTGATCCGCGGTGCCGAGGGCGTGGTGCATGCCTTCCATAACGTCTGCCGCCATCGCGGTTCGCGTCTGTGCACCAGCGACAAGGGCAAAGTGGCCAAGCTGGTCTGCCCTTACCATCAGTGGACCTATGAGATCGACGGCCGCCTGCTGTTCGCCGGCACCGAGATGGGCGCCGATTTCGACATGAAGGCGTACGGCCTCAAGCCGGTGCACTGCAAGACCGCTGGCGGCTTCATCTTCATCTCCCTGGCGGACAACCCGCCGGCCGTGGATGAGTTCCTGTCGACTCTGGCTCACTACATGGAGCCCTACGACATGGAAAACACCAAGGTCGCGGTGCAGAGCACCATGCGCGAGCAGGCCAACTGGAAGCTGGTGATCGAGAACAACCGCGAGTGCTACCACTGCAACGGCTCACACCCGGAACTGCTCAACAGCCTGCTGGAATGGGACGACGTCACCGACCCGCGCGCCAGCCAGGAATTCAAGGACCATGTAGCCGACTCGGCCGCCAAGTGGGACGCCGAGAAGATCCCCTACGCCCACGCCAGCTTCGGCCTGCGTAACCGCATCGTGCGCATGCCGCTGCTCAAGGGCAC
>CAMPJN010000489.1 GCA_946886875.1 uncultured Pseudomonas sp. | reverse complement strand
TTTTCACCAGGGTGGCGACATCCAGGCCGTCGTCCGGGTACAGGCTGATGCCGATACTGGCGCTGATAAACAGGTCGTTATCTTCCACCGAGAAGGGCAGGTTGAAGCAGTTCAGCAGCTTCTGCGCGACCAGTTGCGCGTCGCCGGCCTGGTGTAGGCCGGGCAAGAGAATGATGAATTCGTCGCCGCCGAGGCGGGCCACGGTGTCTATGTCTCGCAGTTGTTCTTTCAGGCGCGTGGCGATACTGCTGAGGAGTTGGTCGCCGACCGGATGGCCGAGGCTGTCGTTGATATGTTTGAAGCGGTCGAGGTCGATAAACAGCACGGCGCCTTGGCGGTCGTCCGCGCGGGCGTCTTCGAGCGCTGCGCGCAGGCGGGTTTCGAAGAGCATGCGGTTGGGCAAGCCGGTCAGGGGGTCATGGTGGGCCTGGTAGTCGAGGCGTGCCTGGGCATGTTTGAGCGAGCTGATATCGGCGAATACGCCAACGAAGTGGGTGATGCGCTTGGTTTTATCGCGAACCGCGCTGATGGTCAGCCATTCCGGATAGATTTCGCCATTCTTGCGCCGGTTCCATATCTCGCCTTGCCAGTGTCCACGCTGTTCCAGCTGAAACCACATGGCGCTGAAGAAAGCGCTATCGTGTTGACCCGAGGACAGTAAGCCCGGGGTTTTACCGAGGGCTTCGGCTTCGCTGTAGCCGGTTATTTCGCTGAAGGCGCGGTTGACCGCGGTGATGCGTTGCTTGGTGTCGGTGATCATTACGCCTTCGGCCGTGCTTTCGAAGACGGTGGCGGCCTGCAGCAGTTTGACCTGCATGGCGTGGCGCTCGGTGACGTCGCGGGCGATGGTCAGCAGGCAGGGTTCGTCGCCTATAGGCATGAGCTGCGCGGACAATTCGCACAAGCGGATTTCGCCCTCGCGGGTGCGAATCGAGGCCATGAAGTCGCGCACGCTGCCATGCAGCTTCAGCTGCTCGATCAGGTTGGTGCGGTCCTCCGGGTTAGCCCAGATACCCAGTTCGAGGGTCGAGCGATTGGCCGCTTCGCTGGCGCTGTAGCCGGTGATGCGACTGAAGCCTTCGTTGGCTTCCAACAGCAAACCGTCGCTCAAGCGGGTAATCAACAGGCCGTCGGGCGACGCGTGAAAGGCTTTGGCGAACTTTTCCTCGGAGACTTGCAGCAGTTGCTGGGTGACCTTCAGTTGGCTGATGTCGTGCACGGTTACGACCAGTGCCTTGATCTCAGCTAGTTGGAAGGCCTGAGCGGAGAGCAGCCCGGTGAATATCCGGCCGTCGCGGCTGCGAAAGGGCATTTCCAAGTTATGCAGGCTTTCACCTTGCAGGCGCTTCAACAGACCCGGGCCGATGCCTGGGATGGCCCAGATATCCAGCTCGCTGGCGGTTTTGCCGATGGCTTCGGCAACCGGGACGCCAGTTTGTTGTTCGAAGGCGCGGTTAACTTCCACCAGGCGGCCATCCTCATGGCGGGCGATAACCAGGATGTCCGGGCATTGCTGGAAGATCGAGGCGAACTTCTGTTCCGAAAAGCGCAGGGCTTGCTCGGTCTGCATGGCTTCGCTGATATCGATCATCAGGCCGCTCATGAGTGTTTTGTCGCCCTCTCCGCCAAGGGTGACGATGTCGCGGATCCACAGGGTGTGCCCATCGGCTGTCCGCATTCGGTAGTCCAGGCTGTGGCCCCGACCCGCTGCGCTCTCCTGCTGGCGAAACCTGATGGCCTGCTGGGCGTCATCCGGGTGCAGTGTGCTCAGCCAGAAGCCCGGCTGCTTCCAGTCCGCCAGCGGGTAGCCGAGGAGTTTCTCGGCGTGCTGCGAGACATAGGTGAAGGTGAAGTCGGACGGTTGCGCCTCCCAGGCGATCGCCGACAGGTTTTCCACCAGGTTGCGGTAGTGCTGCTCGCTATTGCGCAGCTCCTGCTCGAGGGTAATGCGGGCGGCGATCTCCGCGCTGAGGCGGCGGTTGATGCGCACTACTGCGGCGATGATGGCGATCAACGCGAGTAGCGCCGGTAAGCCGTAAAGCAACAGGGTGGGCCAGATGCTGCGGCGCTCGAGATTGCCGCCAACCCAGCGCGCCTGCAGCTTGGCGATTTCGATGCCATTCATCTCGGCGAAGAGTTTATCGAGTATGCCGATCAGCATCGTTTGATTGCGCGGGGCCGCCATCGCCAATTGGTAACGGTAAGGCGTGTCGCCGCTGATATAGATACCCTCAAGTTTCAGCTCGCGCAGGCTCCAGGCGCTCGAGGCGAGGTCGCCGACCAGGGCGTCGGCCTCTCCGGTGGCAAGCGCTTGGAGGGTTGCTTTGACGGAGGGCAGGGGTAGTAGCTTGACGCTCGGGTGCTGGCTGCGCAGCAGTTCGTGGGGGCCGTAGTTCTCCACCACAGCAACTTTCAAGCCTTGGAGCGCCGATATATTGCGTGGCTGTGGGCCGTCGTTGCGCGCCAGAATGACGATTGGAAAGTCCAGGTAGGGGCGGGTAAAACTCAGATAAGTGCGTCGCTCGGGTGTTGCCATGACGGCGGGCAGCAGGTCGAGTTGCTCGGCTTTGGCCAGTTCCAGTACTTCGCTCCAGTTGCTCGGCTCAACTAGCTGGATGTTCACATCCAGGCGTTTCTCTATCAGCGCGATGTAATCGGCAGCCAGACCCTGGTAGCGACCTCGCTCGTCACGGAACTCGAATGGCGGCCAGGACGCGTCCACGCCCAGGCGCAATACCGGATGCTCGGCCAGCCAGTTGCGTTCCTCTTCGCTAAGCGTCAAGGCTGCAGCCGGTGCGATCCAGTAAACCAGGCACGACAGTAGGATGGCCGACAGTCTCGGCATGGCAGTCTCGCTTTGGCGCCATCAATCTATTGAGTGTAGACCGGCTGCCGGACACCAGAGCAGAAAGCAAAACCCCCGGTTTAGGCCGGGGGTTTGCTGTTACTCGTCGAGGAAGGAGCGTAGATGCTCGCTTCGCGTCGGGTGGCGCAGCTTGCGCAGCGCCTTGGCTTCGATCTGGCGGATACGTTCGCGGGTGACATCGAATTGCTTGCCGACTTCCTCAAGGGTGTGGTCGGTATTCATATCGATGCCGAAGCGCATACGCAGTACCTTGGCTTCACGCGCGGTGAGGCCGGAGAGTACTTCGCGGGTGGCTTCCTTGAGGCTTTCCACGGTCGCCACGTCGATCGGCGATTGCATGGTGGAGTCCTCGATGAAGTCGCCCAGATGCGAATCTTCGTCGTCGCCGATCGGGGTTTCC
>CAMPJN010000488.1 GCA_946886875.1 uncultured Pseudomonas sp. | reverse complement strand
TGGTACTGGGCGTGGCCGAAGCCTTCGGTGCCGACATCTTCGGCGACCAGTACAAGGACGTCGTGGCCTTCAGCCTGCTGGTGTTGGTGCTGTTGTTCCGCCCGACCGGCATCCTCGGCCGTCCGGAGGTTGAAAAAGTATGAGTTCGGTCATGAAAAATCTCAAAACCGCCATTTTCAGCGCCCTGCTGGTCGTGGCTGTGGCCTACCCGGTGTTGGGCCTGAAGCTCTCCACCATCGGCATCAAACTGCAAGTCGAGGGCGCCAGCCCGGCGGTGCTCTGGACCATCGCCGCTTGTGCGATCGCGATGTTTGTCTGGCAACTGTTTCGTGGCCACTTCAGTGCCGTCTGGAACCAGGTACCGAAGCTGCCGAGCATGCCGAGCAAAGTCAGCGAATTGCTCACAGAACCCACGACCCAACGCTGGATCATTGTCGGTCTGGTACTGGTCGCCCTGGCCTGGCCGTTCTTCGGTTCGCGCGGCGCAGTGGATATCGCCACGCTGATCCTGATCTACGTGATGCTCGGCCTCGGCTTGAACATCGTGGTCGGCCTGGCCGGTTTGCTCGACCTCGGCTACGTGGCCTTCTACGCGGTCGGCGCCTACAGCTATGCGCTGTTGTCGTTCTACTTCGGCCTGAGCTTCTGGATCTGCCTGCCGATCGCCGGCCTGATGGCCGCCACCTTCGGCTTCCTGCTCGGCTTTCCGGTGCTGCGCTTGCGCGGCGACTACCTGGCCATCGTCACCCTGGGTTTCGGCGAGATCATCCGCATCCTGCTGAACAACATGACCTGGCTGACCGGCGGCCCCAACGGTATTGGTTCGATTCCCAAGCCGACTCTGTTCGGCCTGTCGTTCGACCGCAAAGCCGCCGAGGGCATGCAGACCTTCCACGAGTACTTCGGCGTTGCCTATAACTCGATCAACAAGGTGATCTTCCTCTACCTGATCGCGCTGCTGCTGGTGCTGCTGACCCTGTTCGTGATCAACCGCCTGTTGCGCATGCCGATCGGCCGCGCCTGGGAAGCCCTGCGCGAAGACGAAATCGCCTGCCGCGCCCTGGGCATGAACCCGACCGCGATCAAGCTCTCGGCCTTCACCATCGGTGCCTGCTTCGCCGGTTTTGCCGGCAGCTTCTTCGCTGCGCGCCAAGGCCTGGTCAGTCCGCAGTCGTTCACCTTTATCGAGTCGGCGATCATCCTCGCCATAGTCGTGCTGGGCGGCATGGGCTCGCAGTTGGGGATCATCCTGGCGGCCATCGTGATGATTCTGCTGCCGGAACTGGCACGGGAATTCAACGAGTACCGCATGCTGATGTTCGGCGCCTTGATGGTGCTGATGATGATCTGGCGTCCGCAAGGTCTGTTGCCCATGCAGCGCCCCCACCTGGAGCTGAAACAATGAGCCGCCCGATCCTCGAAGTAAGCGGCTTATCCATGCGTTTTGGCGGCCTGCTGGCCGTCAACGGGGTGAGCCTGAACGTCAACGAAAAACAGGTTGTGTCGATGATCGGCCCGAACGGCGCCGGCAAGACCACGGTATTCAACTGCCTGACCGGTTTCTATCGCCCAACCAGCGGCGATATCCGCCTCAACGGCGAGCAGATCGAAGGCCTGCCGGGTCACAAGATCGCCCGTAAAGGCGTGGTGCGGACCTTTCAGAACGTGCGCCTATTCAAGGACATGACCGCGGTGGAAAACCTGTTGGTGGCGCAACACCGCCACCTCAACACCAACTACCTGTCCGGCCTGTTGAAGACCCCGGCGTTCCGCAAGAGCGAGCGTGCGGCCATGGAATTCGCCGCGCATTGGCTGGATCAGGTCAACCTGACCGAATTCGCCAACCGCCCGGCCGGCACCCTGGCCTATGGTCAGCAGCGCCGCCTGGAAATCGCCCGCTGCATGATGACCCGACCGAGCATCCTGATGCTCGACGAGCCGGCCGCAGGCCTCAACCCGCGGGAAACCGACGACCTCAAGGCGCTGATCCGAGTGCTGCGCGACGAGCACAACGTCACCGTGCTGCTGATCGAGCACGACATGAAGCTGGTCATGAGCATTTCCGACCACATCTACGTGATCAACCAGGGCACGCCCCTGGCCGACGGCACGCCGGAACAGATCCGCGCCAACCCGGACGTGATCAAAGCCTACCTGGGGGAAGCGTGATGCTGTATTTCGACAATGTTTCCACCTTCTACGGCAAGATCCAGGCGCTGCACGATGTCAGCGTCGAAGTCCGCCAGGGCGAGATCGTTACCCTGATCGGCGCCAACGGCGCCGGTAAATCGACCCTGCTGATGACCCTGTGCGGCTCGCCACAAGCGGCCACGGGCAGCATCCGCTACCAGGGCGAGGAGCTGGTTGGCCTGGAGACGCCGGAAATCATGCGCAAGAGCATTGCCGTGGTGCCGGAAGGCCGCCGCGTGTTCTCGCGCCTGACCGTGGAAGAAAACCTGGTGATGGGCGGATTTTTCACCGCCAAGGCCGAGTTTCAGGAGCAGTTGGACAAGGTTCTACAGCTGTTCCCGCGCCTGCAGGAACGCCTGAGCCAGCGCGCCGGCACCATGTCCGGCGGCGAGCAGCAGATGCTCGCCATCGGCCGTGCGCTGATGAGCAAGCCCAAGCTGTTGTTGCTCGACGAACCGTCCCTGGGCCTGGCGCCGATCATCATCCAGCAGATCTTCGACATCATCGAGCAGCTGCGTAAGGATGGCGTGACCGTGTTCCTGGTCGAGCAGAACGCCAACCAGGCGCTCAAGCTCGCCGACCGCGGCTATGTGCTGGAGAACGGCCGGATCGTCATGCAGGGCAGCGGTCATGACTTACTCAACGATCCGAAAGTGCGCGACGCCTACCTGGGCGGCTGATCACTTGCTGTCTGAAACCGCTCTTCGGAGCGGTTTTTTTATCCGCGCACAAGATCTGTAGGCTGGGTTAGCGGCGCTTATCACGGCGGCACGGGCTACGCGGACTCCGGGCGCCGCGTAACCCAGCATGGCGGTGATGCGGTTGGCGCTATGCAGGGTTACACCGCAGCAAATCCGGCTGTTTGATCAGGATTTCCCATGCGGCTAACCCAGTCTACGTCCTGAAAAACCGCTCCACGGCGCGACTTTATCTGAGCCGTTCGCCCATTGCTGCGTGCACGGCAGCCCTGGCCAGTTACAATGACCGCCCTTTTTCGCCGATGACCACATTCATGACCGAACCGATACGCCTGTCCAAACGCCTGATCGAGATGACCGGTTGCTCGCGCCGCGAGGCCGA
>CAMPJN010000487.1 GCA_946886875.1 uncultured Pseudomonas sp. | reverse complement strand
CCACGCAAACCGCCTACAACTCCGCGCGTACCGGGGCCAAGGTTATCGGCGACAGCGTCGCCAGCATGCGCAACCTGTCGCAGCTGATTCAGACCACCCACGCCCAGGTCACCTTACTGACCCAATCGAGCACCAAGGTCACCGGCATCATCGATGTGATCAACAGCCTGGCCGCGCAAACCAACCTGCTCGCGCTGAATGCCGCGATCGAAGCGGCGCGCGCTGGCGAAGCCGGTCGTGGCTTCTCGGTGGTCGCCGACGAGGTGCGCTCCCTGGCGCAGAAAACCGTGAACGCCACCACCGATATCGCCAGCATCGTCGAGGACCTGCGGAACCAGACCGAGCGCATGGACGAGTTGATGCTCAGCGGCTTGAATCTGGCCGAGCAAGGCGAGCGTCATGCCGGCGAGGCGGCCGTGGCGATCGACGACATCACTCAGTCAATGGAACACCTGACTGCGGAAATGCACCAGGTGGTGGTGGCGATCGAAGAAATCTCCGCGACCACCGAAGACATCGCGCGCAAGATCGAGGATATCAATGTGCATACCGGCGAAACCAAAAGCCTGCGCCTGACCCTGGAAGAGCACACCAAGGGCCTGTCCGTGCAGGTCCATGCGCTGAATCACAGCGCCGAACAATTCCAGATCGATTGAGCTGACAGCCAACGACCAGGGGCCTGCCGAGTGCTTGTCGGTTCGCCCCACGCAACTGAGCGCCATGCAGCTACACCGCTGCCAGGGCGCTGTTGCTATGATCGCGGCCTGCCCATGCCTCAGTGACCACGCATGCCCGATCAGCCCAACGCCCCTCTCCCCTGGCCCGACGCCCGGCCGCTAAGCGATGCCTTCTTCGACCGCGATGCCCGCCTGGTCGCCCGCGAACTGCTCGGCAAAGTGATCCGCCACAAGCACCGAGGAATCTGGCTGAGCGCGCGGATCATCGAGACCGAGGCCTATTACTGCGCGGAAAAAGGCAGCCACGCCTCGCTCGGTTATACCGAGAAGCGCCGCGCGCTGTTTCTCGACGGCGGGCATATCTATATGTATTACGCCCGTGGCGGCGACTCGCTGAACTTCAGCGCCCAGGGCCCGGGCAATGCGGTGCTGATCAAATCCGCCAGCCCCTGGCTCGACGCTCACTCGGATGCCGCCAGTCTGGCGCAGATGCAGGCCAACAACCCCGATGCCCAGGGCCGGCCGCGCCCACTGGAACGCCTGTGCGCCGGGCAGACCCTGCTGTGCAAAGCGCTCGGCCTGAAGGTGCCGGTGTGGGACGGGCAGCGCTTCGATCCACAGCGGCTTTTCGTCGAAGACCTCGGCGAAGCGCCCGCGCAGATCATCCAGACCACCCGCCTGGGCATTCCCCTGGGCCGCGACGAGCATCTGCCCTACCGTTTCGTCGATGCCGCCTACAGCCGCCATTGCACACGCAACCCGCTGCGCCGGGGTCAGGTCGAAGGCTGCGACTTCCATCTTTTGAGTACAGGGGACGATCATCGATGAGCGCTTGGCTGGCTGATCTAACCGCATGGCTTGCCGCCCACCCACAGTGGCTGGGCCTGGCGATTTTTATCCTGGCCTGCACCGAGTGCCTGGCGATCGTCGGCTTGCTGGTGCCGGGCACTTTCTTGCTGTTCGCCGTTGCGGTGATGGCTGGCAGCGGCGCGTTGGACCTCGGCCCCACCTTGCTGCTGGCGTTCTGCGGCGGGCTGCTCGGCGACCTGCTGTCCTATGCCACCGGCCGTTATTTCCACCAGGATATCCGCCGCCTGCCCGGCTTACGCCACCATCCCCAATGGCTGGCCGGCGCTGAGGGTTATTTCCTTCGTTACGGCGTCATCAGCCTGCTGGTGGGCCGCTATATAGGTCCGCTACGCCCCATGCTGCCGATGGTCGCCGGCATGCTGAACATGCCGTTCGTGCGTTTTTTTGCGGTCAGCCTGTTGGCCGGCAGCGGCTGGGCGGTGGCTTATCTGCTGCCGGGCTGGGCCACTGGCGCCGCATTGCGCTTGCCGCTGCCGGAAGGTTTCTGGCCACAGGCGGCGCTGCTCGCCGGCGGCCTGGCGGTGTTGCTGGTGGTCAGCATCCACAGCAGCTTGCGCGAACAACGTCACGCTACCCTGTTCGCCGCTGGCTTGAGTCTGGCCTTGCTGTTCGGCCTGTTTATCGGCTGGCCCTCGCTGGAACCCCTCGACCATGGCCTGCTGAAACTGCTGCAAGAGCAACGCAGCGACGGCCTGGATAAGTTGATGGTGCTGACCACCCGGGTTGGCGACCTGCGCACCCAGCTGGCCGCCGGCGCGCTCTTGAGTCTGTTGCTGCTGGTCGCCCGGCAATGGCGCGCAGCGCTGTTCGCGCTGGGCACCCTGCTTGGCACGGCATTGGCCAATCTCGCCCTGAAGGCGTCCTTCGCGCGCACCCGCCCCGACGTACTGCTCGAACCCCTGAGCAGCTACAGCTTTCCCAGCGGCCACAGCTCCGCGGCCTTTGCCTTCTTTCTGGTGCTTGGGGTACTCGCCGGCCGCGGCCAACCCGTACGCATGCGCCTGACCTGGCTGCTGCTGGCCTGTTTGCCGGCCGGCGCTATCGCCCTGTCGCGGCTCTATCTGGGGGTGCATTGGCCGAGCGACTTGATCGCCGGCGCCTTGCTGGCCAGCGCCTTCTGTGCACTGAGCCTGGCGCTGAGTCAGAAAGACCAGGTGCTACCGGCACTGCCGGCCAAAGTCTGGTGGCTGCTGTTACCGGCCTGCCTCGGCCTGCTCGGCGCGATAGCCACCTGGCAATTGTCCGAAGGGCTGCTGATGTATCGCATTCATCTGTAGCAGCCAGACCCGGCAGGTTTAACAGGCCGTTCAAAAACGTAGGCGAGGCAGGCAAAACAAGGCAAAAACAGGCGAGGAAGCGGCTGGGGTCGCACGCGACTTTACGGGCTGTAAATGAGCATTCCGAGCCTGTTTTTAACGCAGTATTGCCAACGCAGGTAGTTTTTCAACGGCCTGTTAAGTGTTGAGATCGCCCTGCAACTGCTCAAGCAAGTGCTGCAGCACCAGCAAACGCTGCTGCGGCGACTCCAGCGCCAGCAACTGCACCTTCTGTTCAGATGTCAGTGGCAGCAGATAGGACAGCTGATTGGCCAGAGCCGACTGCCCACCGAGTTCCTCATCCATCCCCAACGCAGCGACCATCGGGTGCAGCGCCAGGGCGCGACGCAAGGCGGCCAGGTCTTCGTGCTCGGCGCTCAGCGGCTGCTCTTCCGGCTCCTCCAGCCAGTCGACTTCGG
>CAMPJN010000486.1 GCA_946886875.1 uncultured Pseudomonas sp. | reverse complement strand
CCCAGGGCAGGGCGAGCAGATAGACCAGATGTGGCAGGCTGTAGAGCAGGCCGATCAGCGCGTCGTTAGCCAGCCCCAGACCTTCGCCGTAAGGGATGAAATAGGGCAGGGTCACCACCATGGCGAAGCTGAACAGGAACTGCACCCCGAGCAGGCGCAGCAAGTCCGTCGGCAGCTCGCTCAGTGTGCCTGTCGCCTTGGCGGCGTTTGGTTTGGGCTGCGGCGTATCGACCGGCAACGGCACAATCAGCAGCAATGCCAGTAGCGGCAGCCAGGCCAGGTAGCGATACAGTTCCAAACCCATGCCCTGGGCCGTGAGCAGGCCGAGCAGGATAGGCCCGCTGATCAAGGCCAGGCGCGCCGAGTACTGGGTCCAGTTCAGCGCGCGCGACAGCTCGCCCTCGGCCAGTTGGGTCGCCAGGTAGGCATTGGAGGCCGCCATGGCGCCGCCGAAGCTGCCCTGGATGATCAGCGCCAGGACGAACAGCTCCAGGTTGGGGCTGAAGCCGGCCAGCAGAAAGCCGCAGAACAGCCCGGCATGGGCGCGCAGCAGCGACAGTCGACAGCCGTGTTTATCGGCGAAGTACCCCCACAGCGGCGCCGCCAACGCGGTGCACAGGGTCGGCAGGACGAACAGCACGCCAATGCTCCAGAGCGGCGCATCCGGCGCCAGATCGGCGAGGATGCGTGGCATGAACAGCGGAATGCCCAGCGCGGTGAACGCCGAGAGGTAGTGGCCGAGCAGAACACTGGCGATCAGTCGGCGCTGCATGGTGCCTCCAGCAGGAAGTTCGCCGCGCTGTAGCCATAGAACTTGTTGATGTCCGCCGCGCCGGTGCCCTGTGTACTCAAGTGCTCTTTGCTGAACAGGCTGCCGGCGCTGAGCAGGTATTTCACCGGCAGGTATGGGCTGTCGAGCAGAAAGCGTCGCGCTTCGGCAGTGGGCAAGCCTTCGCGCTCGACCTGCTCGAGGCAGCTGTCGAGCTGTTCGCGCAGGTTGGCATAGAGCGACGCGCGCGGCGCCAGGCCGGCGCTGGCGATGGCCTCCAGCGGCGCGACCAGGTTGAGTTGCAGGGTGATGGTGCAGAACATTTCCGCCAGAGCCTGGAAGCCACTGACACGGATACGCTCGTCACGCAGCTCATCGGGCCATTGCGCCAGGTCCGGGCAGGCGGCGGCGAAGCGCTCGGGCCATAGGCGCGCCGAGTCGTTGTCCTTCATCAGCAAACGCAGCGGTTGGCCCGCCTCGAAAATCAATACGGCGTTCTGTTGATTGGCCTCCAGGGCGATGCCGTAGCCCAGCCACAGGCGCAGATGCACCTGCAACAGCAGCGCCAGATAGTCGTCCAGCCAGCTGTGCAAGTCGCCGCCGTAGAAGCGTTCGACCAGTTGCTGGATAAACAGCTGGCCATCCGCCAGCGGGCTGGCCAGGGCGGCCACCGGCACCAGGGTGGCGGCGCTCAGTTGCTCGGGGTAACGGCGCACGATATAGGCCAGGTGGCGCGCTTCGGCGGCATGCCCGCCATGCTGCTCGTCCACGTGCAGGTAGCGTCGGCCCAGCTCGGGATCGCGTGCGGCCAGGGTTTGCAGGCAGGTCTGGAACCAATGGCCGTCATACAGGGTGCTGGGTTTGATCAGGCGCAGGTTGCGCGCGCCGAGGGTGCGCACCAGCAGCGGCAGCTTGATATGCAGGTCGGGTTGCTCCACCAGCGCCACCGTGCGCACCGACAAGGTCGGCTCAACCTCCAGCGCGGTCAGCGGCGCCCTGATCGCGCCGTCGGGCAGGCCATGGTTGTCCAATTCGGCCCAAGTCAGCGGATGCACCGGCAGCAATGCGTGGCTGCTCGACAGGCTGCTGGCCAGCCCCAGCTCGTTGAAACTCGGCCAATGCGCCGGCGGCACGCTGCTCAGGCTCATCGCACTGTGCGGAAGGGCCAGCCAATTGAGGCGAAAGCGCGGGGCGAATTCCGGCGCGTAGGCCTTGAGCGCCGCCGCGTCGAAGCCGCTCTTGGCCCGCGCGGTGGGATAGAAGGGATGGTCGAGGTAGCTGGCCAGGCGGTCGATGCCGAGCAGTCGCTGGCCCCAGTCGGCCTGTTCGAGCACTCGGGCGAGTTGCGGCGAGTGCTGCCGGTAGGCAGCGCGGCAGAGCTTGCGCTGCGCCACGGCACAGTGGGCCTCGGCGAGGTAGTCGGCGAACAGCGTCAGACTGGTGGCGTCGAGGCCGGTGCCGAGATGCTCCAGCCAGCGCGGATAGCCTTGCTCCATGTCCACCCGAGCGCCGTGACGGAATAGCCAGCTATCGCCGAGTGCGCAGAGCGGTTGCAGCACGGCGCCGCGGCGCACCGGCAACCAGAGTTCGCCGTCGGGCAGGTGGTCGATGCGCAGCCACAGCGGCGCCGGTGGCTGTGGCCAATACGCGGTCAGCTCTTCCGGCAATGCATGCGTCTGGCCCTGGCTGACCAGACCGCGAATATCCTCGCGCAGGCAGCAGTCGATGATGCGTTGGCCGATGGCCGCCTGATCGGCGTCGCGTTGCGCCCCGTTCATACCAGCTCCCAATGCAGGTCGGCGATGGCCGCGGCGAAGCGTGCGTCCAGGCTGGCGGCATCCGGGGCGATCATCCGCAGCACGCCGAGATAATCCTTGTTCGAGTGGCTCAGGCGCACCTGGTCGCCGACCTGGCGCAGCGCGCGATAGTCGCTCCAATGGTCGTCGTTCTGCTGCTGAGTGACGCTGGCGGCGGCTTGTTGCACGCGGCCCGATTTTTCGGCGACCAGATAATGCACCAGGGCCGCAGAGTCGCTGTCTTGCAGCGCTTGCAATGGCTCGCCCAGATGCACGGCGAGGATGCGCTCGAACCAGCCCTGCGGCAGCAGGCGCTCGAGGAGGAATTCACGGCCGTCGCCGATGCTGCGGTAGTTGATCTCGACCAGCACCGGGCCGTTGGCGGTGAGGATGAACTCGCTGTGGCAAACGCCGAAATTGATGCCGAACGCGGCCACCTGGGCCAGCGCCGCGCCGCGTTGCGCGCTGCTGATCGGGCCGTTCCAGCGCGCCGCCAGCTCGACGAAGTGCGGCGCTGGCGACAGGCTGACATCGAAACCGCCGATGGCTTGCAGACTGTGGCCGTCGCCAAGGGTCTCCAGGGTGAACAGCGGGCCTTCGAGGTAGGCTTCGAGCAGCAGACTGCGGTTGCCGTGCTGCTGCCAGAACTGCGTGCAATAGTCGGCCAGTTCGGCGGCGTTATGACACAGGCGCACGTCCAGGCTGGCGACGCCTTCGCGCGG
>CAMPJN010000485.1 GCA_946886875.1 uncultured Pseudomonas sp. | reverse complement strand
AGAAGCACCTGAAGACCACCAACAAGCGCTACCTCTACCTGTCCGGCTGGATGGTCGCTGCTCTGCGTTCCGACTTCGGCCCTCTGCCGGATCAGTCGATGCACGAGAAGACCGCGGTCTCCGACCTGATCGAAGAGCTGTACACCTTCCTGCGTCAGGCCGACTCCCGCGAACTGGATCTGCTGTTCACCGCTCTGGACGCTGCCCGCGAAACCGGCAACACCGCCAAGGCCGCTGAAATCCAGAACCAGATCGACAACTACGAAACCCACATCGTACCGATCATCGCCGACATCGACGCTGGCTTCGGTAACCCGGAAGCCACCTACCTGCTGGCCAAGCGCATGATCGAAGCAGGCGCTTGCTGCATCCAGATCGAAAACCAGGTTTCCGACGAGAAGCAGTGCGGCCACCAGGACGGTAAAGTGACCGTTCCTCACGCCGACTTCCTCGCCAAGATCGCTGCTGTTCGTTACGCCTTCCTGGAACTGGGTATCGACAACGGCGTGATCGTTGCCCGTACCGACTCCCTGGGTGCTGGCCTGACCAAGCAGATCGCAGTGACCAACGCTCCTGGCGACCTGGGCGACCAGTACAACTCCTTCCTCGATTGCGAAGAAGTCTCCGCTGCCCAGCTGAACAACGGCGACGTGGTTCTGAACCGCGAAGGCAAGCTGCTGCGTCCTAAGCGTCTGCCGTCCAACCTGTTCCAGTTCCGCGCTGGCACCGGCGAAGCACGCTGCGTACTGGACTGCATCACCTCGCTGCAGAACGGCGCCGACTTGCTGTGGATCGAAACCGAGAAGCCGCACGTTGGTCAGATCGCTTCCATGGTCAACGAAATCCGTAAGACCATCCCGAACGCCAAGCTGGTTTACAACAACAGCCCATCGTTCAACTGGACCCTGAACTTCCGCCAGCAGATGTTCGACATCATGGTTGAAGAAGGCAAAGACGTTTCCGCCTACGACCGCAGCAAGCTGATGAGCGTCGAGTACGACGAAACCGATCTGGCCATCCGTGCCGACGAAATGATCCGCACCTTCCAGCGTGATGGTTCGGCTCAGGCCGGTATCTTCCACCACCTGATCACCCTGCCGACCTACCACACCGCCGCGCTGTCCACCGACAACCTGGCCAAAGGTTACTTCGCAGATCAGGGCATGCTGGCTTACGTGAAAGGCGTGCAGCGTGAAGAACTGCGTCAAGGCATCGCCTGCGTCAAGCACCAGAACATGGCTGGCTCCGACATCGGCGACAACCATAAAGAGTACTTCGCTGGCGAAGCGGCTCTGAAAGCAAGCGGTAAAGACAACACCATGAACCAGTTCGGCTAAGAACAGGTTCGTTCGACCAAGGCCACGACCCCTGGTTGAATGTGTTGGCAAGAAGAACCCCGGCAGAAATGCTGGGGTTTTTTTTGCCTGAAAATTGCCTGCGGCTTTTGTGCGCTGTGCACGGAGCCTGTCACGGTTCTGTCGTGTTGCTTGGTTAGCGTCGTTATTCCGTCGAAAACCTGAAGGAGCCTGGCATGAGCCGAAATAACGACAACGACACCGCACTGTTCGGTAATGGCGATGAGTTGCCCAGCAACCATTCCGGCAACCCGCATATCGAGCAACTGATCAACGCAAACCTAGCGCGGCGCCAGGTCGTTGCCGGCGGGGCCGCGCTCGGTGCCCTGGCGTTCTTCGGCATCGGCCTGCCGGGGGTGGCAAGCGCCGCGCAGCACGACGACTTACAGATCAAGCGCCCACCATTCAAACGCAATCGCCTGCCCTTCTCGCCCGTGGCGGTGACGCGCGCCGACACTGTCAGCGTACCGGCCGGTTTCAGCGCAAAAGCCTTTATCCCCTGGGGCACGCCGCTCACCGGCAGATACCCGGCGTTCGCCGAGGACGCCAGCAATAGCGCCCAGGACCAGGCCGAACAGCTCGGCATGCACCATGACGGTATGCACTTCTTCCCCATCGATGCGCAGTCGGGCCACGGCAAGCGCTCCGATCACGGCCTGCTGGTGCTCAATCACGAGTACATCGATGCGCAGCTGCTGCATCCCAACGGTCCAACCACGGTCGACGGCAAACGCACCGTCGCCGATGAAGTGCGTAAAGAAATCAATGCCCATGGCGTTTCCGTGGTCGAAGTCCGCCGTAACGCCTTTGGCGACTGGCAGGTCGTGCGCAGCCCGCGTAACCGGCGGATCACTGCTGCCACGCCGATGATCATCGCCGGCCCGGCGCGCGGTCATGCGCTGATGAAAACCCGCCACAGCAACAGCGGCACCTGGGCTCGCGGCACGCAAAACAACTGCGCCAACGGCCATACGCCCTGGGGCACCTACCTCACCTGCGAAGAGAACTGGGCCGGTTATTTCGCCAACCAGGATGCCGAGCAACCGCGCGAACAAAGCCGCTACGGCATTCGCAAAACCAGCCGCTATGGCTGGGAAACCCTGGCCGGCGATGAATTTCAGCGCTTCGATGCCAGCCGCCGCGGCGCCGATGCCAGCGAGGACTATCGTAACGAACCGAATCAGTTCGGCTGGATCGTCGAGATCGACCCCTTCGACCCGCAATCGGTGCCGGTCAAGCACACCGCGCTGGGCCGTTTCGCCCATGAGGGTCTGGTGTTCGCACCGGCGAAGCCCGGCAAACGCCTGGTCTGCTACTCCGGCGACGACTCGCAGAACGAATACATCTATAAGTACGTCAGCCGCGACACCTACAGGCCCCGGAAAAGCCGCGGCAAAAACCATTTGCTGGATATCGGCACGCTCTACGTCGCCCGCTTCGATGCCGACGGCAGCGGCACCTGGCTGGCACTGGATCACGCCGACCCGGCCTTTCAGGCCGCCTGTGCGGCGGCCGGCGTGAGCTTTGCCGACCAGGGCGAGGTGCTGGTAAACACCCGCCTGGCCGCCGATGTCGTGGGGGCGACCAAGATGGACCGCCCGGAATGGGGCGCAGTCAACCCGGACACCGGCGATGTCTATTTCACCCTGACCAACAACAGCAACCGCACCACCGGCGACGCCGCCAACCCACGCAGCCCCAACCCTTACGGGCATATCATTCGTTGGCGCGAAGCCAGCCGCGACTTCGCCGGCAGCCGTTTCGCCTGGGATATTTTTCTCCTAGGTGGTCCCACGGACGATAGCCGCGACCCCAACGGCCAACCATTGAACGAGACGAACATTCTCGCCAGCCCGGACGGCCTGTGGTTCGACGACGAAGGACGGCTGTGGATTCAAACCGATATGAGCGGTAACCAGCTCAGCAACGGCCCGTTCG